>JAYUTP010000302.1:0-9236 GCA_043755075.1 Tenderia sp. (SeqCode) | reverse complement strand
CATCCCGTATGAATTTGAAAATAGGCCACTCCAGTTTAGCGAGCAGGAGATGGCGGCGGCCCGCAACCTGCCCGCCATCCAACGAGTGCGTGAGCTATTTGCCATTGGCGAAGTCACGGATGCCCGCCGCGAGTGGTTTTACCTAACACAGCATACCGATCAGACCACTCTGCTCAAGGCCGCCAAACTGGCCCATGAATGGGGCTGGCATGACCGCGCCATCTTCGCCCTCGGCCACGCAGCCTATTTCGATGATGTCGAAATCCGCTTCCCGGTCATCCATCGTGAGCAGGTGGTCAACAACGCCAAGACGCAGCAAATCGACCCCTCCTGGGCCTACGCCATCATCCGCCAAGAGAGCGCCTTCGCCAGCGATGCCCGCTCACCCAAGGGGGCGATGGGGCTGATGCAGATCATGCCCGCCACAGGCCAAATGATTGCCAAGGATCTATCCACATCTTTGCGCAATAACGGCCAACTGCTCGACACTGATACCAACATCCGTTTTGGCATCAGCTATATGCGTAAAGTATTGAACCGCTTTGACCAGAATACCGCCCTCGCCACAGCCGCCTATAACGCCGGCAGCCAGCGGGTAAAGGGCTGGCTACCAAAAGATGAAAACATGGCGACCGACCTCTGGGTAGAGAACATCCCCTTCAAGGAGACACGCCACTACGTCAAGCAGGTGATGGCCTTCGCCACTATTTACGACGACCGTCTAAGCCGTCCGGCCACGCCATTAAAACTGCGAATGCCACTAATTATGGTGAATCAGTAACCGCCAAAAAGCATAAACACACTTCGGCGTTGAGATATATTAATTCGGATGAAAAATAGACCCGCCACCATCAATCCAGCCAAGACCGCCACCCTGCTGTTATCAATCATCTTGGCAGGGTGTAGTAGCGGCAGTAGCAACCCCGCGCCAACAACACCAACGCCAATACCTACGCCACCACCTTCTGGACGTTATCTATTTTATCAGGCAGGTGCCAATGGCCCGCTGATGGCTGTTGACTCAGTCAATCCAAGCAATCCTCAGCAGATTACTCCCGCCCCCATCGGCGTTGACGCCATCGGTCACGCCAATTTCGACGCAGCGACTGCCACGGTTTCCGACCTGCACACCCGCACCATTATCTACGCTGAAGGCGGAAAACTTTGGCGAGTGAGCGCATTCAAGGCCGATGGGTTGGTAAAAACTCAGGTCTCTAGCGAAACAACGGCCACCAATATATGCAAAACAATCACTGCCACCGATCTCGTCAATCACAACAACGCTGCCTATCTGTACGAACTGGCTGGCCCCGACGCCATTTGCGCAACGGCCAACGACAATCTTTGGCGCATGGTGCGTGTTGGCATGAATAGCAACATCGCCCCCTTCAACGCCAAACAACCCCTTACCTCACTTGATGAAGCCCTCCATGGCGCTCATCAAGGGTGGCTGGTAGCTGAGGATAAATCCTTGAAATACTATAGCGCCGACTTCAGCATCAGCAAGCCAGTCAAAGATAGGAATAATGCCGACGTTAGATACGAACAATCCATCTCCTCCTACGGCCCCATCAACATCTTGCAGGAGATACTGCGCATTGACGGAATAATTGGCACCTACACCGTACCCGATAACAAGGACGGCGGTAACCTCTGGGTACCACGGGCCAGTGTCGAGACGAGTTATGCAGACAACCACACCCTACGTGAAAATGGCTATCTCTATTTTGCAGATCATGTTTTAAACACAGACACCAGACGCAAGATCATGCTCATCATGCGCAACAAACTGTTTGTTGATAACCCAGGCTCCGAAGCCTTGATTAATATTGAGCCCTTTGATATCGACAATGATCAACTCACACTAAAAAGAACCACCAACAAATTACACTTGGCCGTTTATCTAAAAAATAGCAACCAAACTCAAATAGCGTCGTTACCCAAGACAGGGGGGGACATCACCCGCCTCACAGGGGGAGCAGTCTCCGGCAACCCCAGCTCTTTCATTGCCAAAAATGACCGACTCTATTACTCCTTAAACCAGGGCACTGCCTATCTCACCGATGGCACCAACGAGAACTACACGACTCAAAACCCGCCAACGCCTAACCTGAGCAACGGTGCATTCACCAGCACCACCTCCGCATGGCTGGGGGCCATACAACCCAATCACTATATTGTTGGCAATACCGTACAAGCTGAGACGGTATTTCTGGCCGAGCGCTTTGACGCCACCAATGGCTTCGCAGGTGGTTCACTCACCCGCTATGATGCCGCCACTGGCGTCAAAGGTCTCCTCATGGGCACCATCCCAGTGGGCATCAAAGAGATTCAGATCGAGGGCAACCGCACCATCACCCTCGCCAACGGGTTACGCAATGATGGGCACAAGGACATTTTTTTTGTTGATATTGACAGCACCGCCTCTCTAATTCAGATCACCGATGATGCAACTGATGAGATCATCATCGACGCCTATCATTAAGCGCTACCCCCCGAAAACAAAAGGCCCAGCTCTTGCGAGCCAGGCCTTTATCATTCGGGCAGAGGACAGGGCGCTTAGGCCACCATCTCCTTCACCTTCTTCAGTGGCAGAATTTTAACAGCGGTACGGGCTGGCTTAGCCTTGAATACAGTCTCTTCACCAGTGAATGGATTGGGGCCCTTACGCGCCTTGGTGGCAGGCTTACGGATTGTTTTGATCTTCAGCAATCCAGGCAGCGTGAAATGACCGATAGCGCCCTTCTTGATGTGGGCTTCGATAACGGTTCCAAGAACATCGAGTACAGCACTGACATCTTTCTTGGCGACACCGCTGTTTTCAGCAATGGTGTTCAGCAACTCTGATTTAGTAAATGCCTTGCTAACGCTTTTTACCTTGGCGGGAGCCGCCTTAGCAGGTACAGCGGCCTTCTTAGCCACCGTTTTCTTTACGGCTGCTTTTTTAGGCGCAGCCACTTTCTTGGTAACAGCTTTCTTTACAGTCTTCTTCATCGCTATTTTTGCCCCTGTGGTTAACAGACAAGAGTGTTATTACATCCCATTTCATTTATCCCCAAGAGTGAATTCTAGTGTCGAGCTCGACAAATAAAACTTCCCTCTCCGCTGTTCTTTTACCATCCATTTAAGAAAAAATCACTATTTTTAAGGCATATAATCGTTTTTTTTAAATTAAAATGACAGTTAGTTATCCTCATCGACAAGCCACGGTAATTAGAGAGAAATTTTTCACCATGATAGACTAGATTATCAAACACCTTAGGACCTGCCTGCGGCGAACATGACAAAAAATAAGCTCATCTCCATTGGCCTTTTCACCCTGCTAGTCGCGGGGACTATCATTGGTTTTTTTTTCGAACGCGAACTAACTCCGCTGGAATTCCAGCCGCAACTGGGGGTATCGATCATATCCCCTCCCATTGCACTCCCCGATGTCACCTTGACTGATCAGGAGGGGCAGCCATTTAAAATCGACCAGCTTAAAGGACGCTGGAGTCTGCTGTTTTTTGGTTATACCCACTGCCCGGACGTCTGCCCCACCACCCTGAACAACATGAACCAAGTGGCAAAACAGCTTGGAAATAGCGAATTAAACTATGTATTTGTGACGCTTGACCCTAAACGCGATACACCGGATAAACTGAAAGCGCATGTTAACCACTTCAATCCCGACTTCATCGGCCTCAGTGGCACCACAGCCAACATCGACCAACTCGCCGAGACTGTAGGCATAATCTATGACTTCGATGGCGATACCAGCAGCGACAAATACAACGTCAACCACTACGCCGCCATCCTGATGGTTGACCCTAAAGGGCAGCTGCGTGCGCATATCCTGCCACCGCATCCAGCCAGCAAAATGGTCAACGTCATTACAAAAATTCGCGAATATTACGGAGAATAAACAGATGTTATTCAGACATATTATGATTTGCACCATATTGGCTGCGTCCCTGAGCGCGGCCAATGTCGGTCAGGCGAGTGAGATCACTATCGAGAATGCCTGGGTGCGTAGCGCCCCACCCACGGCAACCATACTGGCGGGTTACATGACACTCCACAACCACTCCAGCAAGACCGTTATCCTAACCTCTGCAACCAGTCCGGCATTTGAATCTGCTGAGCTACACCGCACCACCATGCACGATGGCATGATGCATATGGAGTCGGTCAAACGTCTCATTATTAAAAGTAATGGCACGGTGAAACTCGAACCTAACAGCTATCACCTGATGCTCAACAAGCCCAAACAGAAGGTCACCACTGGCGACACCATTCCGTTCACGCTGAGCTTCGATGGCAAAATAGTGCAGGTCACGGCAACTGTAAAGCAGGATGATGGGGAGGAGAGTGCCCCGGCACATCACCAGCATTAGAAATATATGCTATGTCGGAAGAATAATTATCGGAGGTAATAAAAAGCCGGAGTATAAAACCACTCCGGCTTTTTTCGATATGGTGGGCCGTCCGCGACTCGAACGCGGGACCAATGGATTAAAAGTCCACTGCTCTACCGACTGAGCTAACGGCCCATAAACGAGGCGCTATATTAGTACAAATAATTAAATTTTGCCAGCCGAATTTTCATTTTTGACACTACGCGCCCGTAATTAAATAACACGTTCATATTATTTAATTTACGTCTACATAAGCGGCTGTAAAAGAAGCTTCAAATGAACACGTTATTTCTTAACAGTCAATAAAAGCCCGATATTTTGTAGGATCACTGATGCATGCCGCCTCGAAGCCCTGCGCACGCAAACGACAGGAGTCACAACGACCACACGCCGCCCCTTCTTCATCAGCGTTATAGCAGGAGACCGTTAAACTGTAATCAACGCCTAGCGCCACACCACAACGGATAATTTCGGCCTTGGTGAGATGAATAAGTGGAGTATGAATATGGAAAGGATATCCCTCTACGCTCGCCTTGGTGGCTAGATTGGCCATCCGCTCAAAGGCCTTTATAAACTCCGGTCGACAATCAGGGTAGCCAGAGTAGTCCACTGCATTTACACCGATGAATATGTCCTGAGCCCCCAGCACCTCCGCCCAACCAAGCGCCAGCGAGAGGAACACTGTATTGCGAGCCGGCACATAGGTCACGGGAATGCCTTCAGCGGGCTCCGTAGGTACATCAATGGCGGCGTCAGTCAGCGCCGAACCACCGATATCACGCAGATCAAGCAGAATGACTTTATGCTCAACCGTCCCCAATGCTTGAGCAATGCGTTGCCCAGCCGCCAGCTCCGCATGATGGCGCTGACCATAGTCGAAACTCAGTGCATAACACTCATATCCTTCACTATGGGCCATCGCCAGACAGGTGGCAGAATCAAGACCTCCAGAGAGCAGCACTACCGCCTTGCGGCGGGGCGTTGCATCAGCGACCAGGCTCATCGCCCCACAGCAACTTGTGCAACTGCAACTGGAAACGGACGGGCAAGCGATCTTCGAGCACCCACTCCGCCAGCTCACCGGGGTTGATTTGGCCGTAACTTGGTGAAATCAAAACTTCACAGCGACCGGCCAGTTCGCAGCGAATAATCATCTCTTTAGCCCACAGGTAATCATTGCGGTCACAGATAACAAATTTAAGCTGATCATGTGACGTAAGTTGATTTAAGTTTTCCAGAAAATTACACCCCTGTTCACCGGAGCCAGGAGTCTTAAGATCCATGACACGGGAGACGCGACGGTCAACCGGGGCAATGTCGATAGCACCGCTAGTCTCAAGTGAAACCTGATAACCCCTATCGCAAAACAGCTGCAACAATTCAACACAATTAGGCTGTGCCAACGGCTCCCCTCCAGTAACGGTGATATATGCCGTCTCGTACTGCATCACGCTATTCAGTATTTCTTCCAACGACATCCACTCGCCCTCTTGAAAGGCATAGCTGGTATCGCAATAGCTGCAACGTAATGGGCAACCGGTTAGGCGAACAAAGACCGTGGGAATTCCCACGGTTCGTGCCTCACCCTGCAAGGAAAAGAAAACTTCATTGATCCGCAACCGTGGCTGCAACGTCTCTTGAATTATATCTGTCACAAAGTGTCTTTATTTAAATTGAATCTAAGTCGGATCAAAAATTGGACTAGCGCCCTTCTAGGCGCATCTTCTGTAAACGGCTTTCCGCCAAACGGGCTGCGGTAGTATTGGTATGACGACTCACCACCTCAGACAGCGTCTTGCGAGCGGACTCCCAATCATTCAGTTCATAGTAGGCATAACCCTGCTTCAACATGGCATCGGCCGCCTTGCTACTATTGGGACGTTGCTCCAGCAACTTACGAAACTCCTGTACAGCAACGTCAAAACGGCGGGTAGCATAGTTTGCCTCACCCAACCAATACTGGGCATTATCAACAAAATCACCGGCCGGATACTGGGAAAGAAAGGTCTGAAATTCAGTAATGGCCTGTTCATACTGACCATCTTTCAATGTATTAAACGCCTTTTGATAAGCGTCACGTTCTTTAGCTGGATCACCAAGACCTTGTGTTGCAACAGTAACATTGCCACTGGAGGTAGACGTCGCTGCCACAGCACCAGCAGGGGCCACGGAAGGAATTGCCGCCACAGGCGATTTACTTGCATTCTCTTCAAGCTGACGTAACCGACGATCAATATCAAGATAGAGATCGCGTTGGCGCTGTTTTAAGCCATCAAGATCGTGAACCAACGTTTCTATTTCACCACGTAAAGCCTGACTATCGGTTTGCAAAGAGTCGAGGCGCATCAGCATATCCACCAACGCCTGATTATCAACCAATCGCTCTATTCTTACGATGCGCTCCTCAAGCGAAGGAGCCGCTGAAGCTGGAGCCGTAGTAACCGTGCCAGCACGACCCTGAACCACGGATCGTTCCACTTTACCTGCTGATCGGTCTATGACAGGGGGCAAATACTCCTGTGCCGATGAAATAAAAGGAAGTGCAGCCACCAATACAGCGGCCACACCTCCCATCCAGTTTCGTCTGGAGTGAATCACCATCAGACTAACTTAATAGACCAACTCAACACGACGATTCAGTGACCATGCACTATCATCGTGACCTTCAACAGCAGGGCGCTCTTCACCGTAGCTCACCAGCTCCAACTGACCGGCAGAGACACCCATCAGTGTCATAACCTGCTGTACTGCACGGGCACGACGCTCACCCAAGCTAAGATTGTATTCGCGGGTACCGCGCTCATCAGCGTGACCCTGCAATACAATACGGGTATTAGCATTGGCAGCAAGGTATTTAGCATGATGCTCAATGATCTGGCGTGCATCAGATCTGATATCACTCTTGTCAAAATCAAAATAGATAGTCCGTTTAGCCAGTGGGCTATTTGGATCTGACAGCTCATCAGTCATCCCTGTCATCGGGCTACCGCCACCCATTGTGCCGCTATCAACAGTACTGGTCATAGGCGCAGTAGCTGGAGCTTGAGTAGTCGCACCCGCCGCTGGCGCGGTAGTCTTAGGCGTACTGGAACAACCCCACAGCATTACTACTGACAGCGCGACTGCCGCACCTTTTACAAAAACGTTCATTGCATTACTCCTTAAGTTAATTATTTAAAAACACAAAACTTCAAACCCAGAAACCAACTTTCCTGCGCAAATCCACTCCGATTTGCATCTACCACACATCCACACTTTTATTTCGAAAACGGGCCCCACGCGGGCTCTCGGGCATCACCACCCTCTTGCAACAAAATACGCTGCTGCACACGCCCATCTAATGATATCGCCGCCAGCACACCTCTATTCGCATACTCGGTAGCATAAACGATCATAGTACCATTAGGAGAAAAGCTAGGCGACTCATCCAACCGGCTATTGGTCAATATTTGCATATTTCCCCTGGCCAACTCCTGCACCGCGACCCTGAAATTACTGCCGTCACCACTAATAAAGGTGATGCGTTTACCATCAGGGGAAAAGGAGGCGCGTGCATTATAACGACCGTCAAAGGTCACGCGCGCGGCCTTGCCGCCATCAACCGAAACTTTATAAATTTGCGGATTGCCGCCACGATCAGAGGTAAAGACCAGCGTTCGACCATCCGGTGACCAGTTTGGCTCGGTATCAATCGCTAGGTGATCGGTCAGACGCTGCAGACGGCCGCTGGCAACATGCATCACATAAATTTCAGAGTTGCCATCTTTAGAGAGCGACATCGCCAATCGAGTGCCATCAGGCGACCAGGATGGGGCACCATTAATGCCGCTGAATGCAGCCGCCTTCTCACGCTGAGCGGTAAAGATATCCTGAATCATGATCACCGGCCGCTGCCCTTCAAACGAAACGTAGGCGAGCTTACGCCCATCAGACGACCAGGATGGCGACATCAGCGGCTCCTTTGACCGCACAATCAGCTGCGGATTGTAACCGTCAATATCGGCCACATAGAGGGCATAATAACGAACACTATTAGCCTGCCATACCGTTGAAGTGATATAGGCGATGCGTGTACCGAAAGCGCCCTTCTCACCCGTCAGCGACTCGTAGATGATGTCGCTGATGCGATGCGCAATCGAACGCAACTCCTTCTCCTGCACCTGAAAGGTGTAACCAATCTTCTGGCTCTCGCGATAAACATCAAAGAGTTGAAACTGCACGGTGTAATTGCCACCTACCGCACTCACCTTGCCCACCACCAGATGAGGTGCGCCGACCAGACGCCAATCGCGAAAATTAATCTGCGAACCCTCTGTCGGACGCGCCAGCAGATCACGCTCAGCCACTGGATCAAAACGGCCACTGCGCTCTAAATCAGCCGCAACGATCTTGGCCACGTCCTGCGGCGGTGTCATTGTTGGTCCTTGCCAACCAAACGGCACCACAGCAATCGGCAGGCCACCCTGGCGTCCCTTAGTAATTTCGATAGTCAGCTCTGCCTGCGCTATGCTGCTCCAAAGCAGCAACACAGAACAGATAAATAACCATGTGCTTTTCAAACTCAACAGATTAATCCTCTGGGTTGAAAACAAACTTAAGATCACGGAACTCATTCATCAGCTCCGGCGCCGTGGGAATTGGCAACGGTGAAGCGCTAAACACCGCACTCTCAACCGAGCGGTCAAACAGCGGCTGACCACAGCTCTTGATGATACGCACATCGATCACTTGAGCGGTACCTGCTCCTGGCACCAACCGCACCTGCACCGTGCATTTGGTGCCACCCTGCCAGCCAGAAGGCTTGAGCCATCGGCTCTCGACCCGCTGCTGGATCATATA
>JAYUTP010000301.1:0-7680 GCA_043755075.1 Tenderia sp. (SeqCode) | reverse complement strand
CATCTTTGCTGGCAAAGCTGCGCCCGGTTATTACTTGGCAAAATTGATCATCAAACTCATCAACGATGTCGCCAACATCGTCAACAAGGATCCCGCTATCGGTGACAAACTCAAGGTGGTGTTCTTGCCCAACTATAACGTCTCGCTAGCAGAACAGATTGTGCCTGCCTGCGATCTCTCCGAGCAGATCTCTACTGCGGGGACTGAGGCCTCCGGCACCGGCAACATGAAATTTGCGTTGAATGGCGCGCTAACCATCGGCACGCTCGATGGTGCCAACGTCGAGATCCGTGAAGAGGTGGGCGATGAAAATATTTTCATCTTCGGCATGACCGCCGCAGAGGTGGAAGAACGCAAGCGCAATGGTTATAACCCATGGGAGTGCTATCACGGCAATAATGAACTGAAAACCGTGCTCGATATGATCGGCTCAGGCTATTTTTCACCCGCTGAATCTAACCGCTATCGCCCCATCATCGACACACTCACTCACCACGGCGACCGCTACATGGTGCTGGCCGATTACCCTGCCTACGTCACC
This sequence comes from Tenderia sp. (SeqCode), assembly GCA_043755075.1. GTDB lineage: Bacteria > Pseudomonadota > Gammaproteobacteria > Tenderiales > Tenderiaceae > JAKFXL01. The sequence continues at coordinate 7,139 of JAYUTP010000301.1, read as the reverse complement.
CGCCAAGAAGATGTGGCAACGCTCTACCAGGATCAGGAGAGCTGGTCACGTAAAGCAATACTCAATACCGCCAATATGGGCAAGTTCTCCAGTGATAGGACCATCAGCGAATATGCCAAACAGATTTGGAATACTGTTCCGGTGAAGACTCAACTCAACAATGAAAACAAAACAGCCTGACAAAACAAAAGGGGAGCGTTTTCACGCTCCCCTCGCTTAAAGGCACCTGCTCTTGGCGCACCAGCCAAAAACCTTGGCCTTATCGCCTCATTGAGTCAAAAAACTCATCATTGGTCTTGGTGTCCTTGAGCTTGTCGACTAGGAACTCCATCGCTGCCAACTCCTCCATCGGGTGAAGCAACTTACGCAGAATCCACATTTTTTGCAGTTCATCCTGCTTGGTGAGTAGCTCTTCGCGACGCGTGCCAGAGCGGTTGATATTGATCGCAGGGTAAACGCGCCGCTCAGCGATTTTGCGGTCAAGTTGCAACTCCATGTTACCGGTACCCTTGAACTCTTCGTAGATCACATCATCCATACGTGAACCAGTTTCAACCAACGCTGTAGCAATGATGGTCAAGCTGCCACCCTCCTCGATGTTGCGCGCTGCGCCGAAAAAACGTTTCGGACGGTGCAAAGCATTGGCATCCACACCCCCCGTCAACACCTTGCCTGAGGAAGGAATTACGGTGTTGTAGGCGCGAGCCAGGCGCGTGATGGAATCGAGCAAAATAACCACATCACGTTTGTGCTCAACCAGACGCTTGGCTTTTTCGATGACCATCTCAGCCACCTGTACATGACGGCTGGCAGGTTCGTCGAAGGTGCTGGCGATCACTTCGCCGCGCACGGAGCGCTGCATCTCTGTCACCTCTTCAGGACGCTCGTCGATCAACAACACAATCAGGTAACACTCGGGATGATTAGCAGCAATAGATTGTGCGATGTTCTGCAACATCATGGTCTTTCCGGCCTTAGGGGGCGACACAATCATCGCGCGCTGACCTTTACCAATCGGTGCCACCAGCTCGATAACACGAGCGGTCAAGTCTTCGGTACTGCCGTTGCCCTGCTCTATTTTGAGACGCTGATTGGCAAACAACGGCGTTAGATTTTCAAACAAAACTTTATTCTTGGCGTTCTCGGGTGGCTCGAAGTTGATCTGATCAACCTTCAGCAGTGCAAAGTAACGCTCGCCCTCTTTAGGCGGACGAATCTTGCCCGCGACGCTATCACCCGTGCGCAGATTAAAACGGCGAATTTGACTCGGAGAGACGTAGATATCGTCTGGCCCCGCCAGATATGAGCCTTCCTCCGAGCGCAGGAAGCCAAAGCCATCCTGCAAAATCTCCAACACTCCATCTCCGGAGATTGGCTCACCCTTCTTGGCGTGCGACTTTAAAACCGCAAAGATAATGTCCTGTTTACGGCTACGAGCCATATTTTCCAGGCCCATCTCCTGCGACAGCGCGATAAGCTCGGCTGCGGTCATTTTTTTGAGTTCAGTTAGATTCATAGTGTGATTTGATTGTCAGCTACTAAAAGGGAAAACGATAAATTTCAGGGGAAGTTTCTGGATGAGCCGGAAAGTGCTGGCTCGGGAATTCTTGGCGAGAAACGGTCTTCTATGGGACTCGCTTTATAATATTTTCCGAACCGTACCATCTTTGATTCACCGCGTCCAGCTTTTTTGCCAAACGCGGCGACACCAGACAGGCGGTCAGTTTTTTAGATGTTGCTATCCAAAAAGGCCGTCAACTGCGACTTGGATACAGCACCAACTTTGGTTGCTTCGACATTTCCTCCTTTGAAGAGCATCAAAGTTGGAATGCCGCGAACGCCATATTTTGGGGGGGTGCCGGGATTCTCGTCAATATTCAGCTTGGCAACACGCACCTTACCTGCATACTCACCGGCAATCTCGTCCAGAATTGGCGCAATCATTTTGCAGGGACCACACCAGTCTGCCCAGAAATCCACCAACACGGGCCCTTCGGCGCTCAATACCTCTTGATCAAAACTGGCGTCCGTTACATAGACAATATTATCACTCACTGTAATGCCTCCACTCAGGCTGTTATTGGCAATTTCAACAGGATCGTATAAAAACTTGCTCGAATCAAGTGTCTTAATGCGGCTAATCGCTGTAAGATTCAATCCTAGTCTGAATAATAATGCAAGCTTCATTGCAGTCAGAGTCCTTTCCAACCAAGCTAATGAGCCTATGGAAGTCACACATCTTTCCGACACCCGCTTTTCCAGCCTAGCGCTACCAGCCCCCTTAATGCAGGGGATCATCGATAGTGGTTACGAGTTCTGTACCCCCATCCAGGCCAAGACACTGCCTCTGTTACTCAAGGGTGAAGATGTTGCTGGCCAAGCCAAAACTGGTACCGGAAAAACCATTGCTTTTCTGATGGCGGTGATGACGCGTCTGCTCACAGCACCTGCATCAGCTCAGCGTCGTCCCAATCAGCCGCGTGTGCTGATTATGGCCCCAACCCGTGAATTGGCGATCCAGATCCACAAGGATGCTGCTTGCCTCAATGCTCATACCGGGCTGGTGCTGGGGCTTGCCTATGGTGGCGCTAATTATGAATCACAGCGCAACGCATTGACCGAGGGTGTCGATATATTGATTGGCACGCCCGGCCGCATCATCGACTTCTTCAAACAAAAAGTATTTGATTTCAAAGCAATTCAAGCGATGGTGCTAGATGAGGCTGATCGCATGTTCGACCTCGGCTTCATCAACGATGTCCGTTTTCTGTTGCGCCGCATGCCGCATCCGGAACAGCGCCTCAACATGCTCTTCTCGGCCACCATGTCACACCGTGTGACAGAGCTGGCTTATGAACACATGAACAATCCAACGCTGGTCAAGATCGAGAGCGACTCCATCACCGCTGACAAGGTAGAGCAAAGCGTCTACTACGCCGCCAATGATGAGAAGATTCCGCTGCTACTGGGGCTGTTAAAACAGCTACAGCCTGAACGCTCGATTGTCTTTGTAAACACCAAACGTGCCGCCGAGAAAGTATGGAGCTTCCTTGGGGGTAATGGCTATAAATCCGGCCTGCTCTCCGGCGATATTCCACAAAATAAACGGCAACGGCTGTTGGAAGAGTTTCAGCGCGGAGAGCTCCCTATCTTGGTCGCCACCGATGTCGCCGCCCGGGGTCTGCACATCCCGGCCATCAGCCATGTGTTCAACTTCGATCTACCACAAAGCGCCGAGGATTATGTCCACCGCATCGGCCGTACCGCCCGTGCCGGTGCCAGTGGCTGCGCTATCAGCTTTGCCTGCGAGGATTACGCCTTCCATCTGCCCGAAGTTGAAGCGTACATCGGCACAAAAATCAGCGCTCAGGCAGTCAGTGCCGAGCTGTTGGCCACACCCTTGCCTCCGCTAAAGGTGGAGCGTCAAGCGCCGAGCCCGCACCATAAGGGGCCGCGCAAGAATGGGGCACAAAACCGCCCCGGCAATCGTGGCCGCCCACAACGCAGCAGCTAACCATGGCCCGTAGTTTTGACCAAATACCAACCCGAGAGGCTCTGGCGACCGTTGCCCACGACTTTCACGGTCGCGGCTGGATGGCGGGGACTGCCGGCAACCTCAGCGCCCGCGCCAATAATGAAGATGAGGACTGCTTTTGGATCACCAGCAGCGGCCTACCCAAAGGCTCGCTTGACGCAGACGATCTGATCTTGATTCACACCAGCAACGGCGAAGTCCGGCACCGTCTGCGTGAAAACGCCCGTCCCTCCGCCGAAACCAGTATCCATCAGGCTATCTATAGCCTCTTTCCTACCGCCCAAGCCTGTTTTCACGTCCACAGCATTGATGCCTGCCTAGCCACCGATCGAATTGATCCTCATGCGTTGGAAATGCGGCTAGCGCCGCTAGAAATGATAAAGGGGCTCGACATCTGGGACGAGGCACCGCAGACAGATTTGCCGCTATTCAAAAACCACCGTGAAGTGCCGTTGATTGCCGCCGAAATCCACCAGCGCTTCACACAAAATCCGCCGCAAATCCCTGCGTTGATGATCCGCAATCACGGCATCACAGTCTGGGGCGACACCTTGCAACAGGCCTACAACCGGGTTGAGATCGTCGAATTCGTAATGAGTTACATGGCCCGCAGGTAAAGCAAAGACCGACTCTGGACACACCAGAACCAGCCTCGGACTTTAGCCGCCGCCTTTGCTGGAGCAGCCTGCGCCTGATATTGATCCAGACGAGCCTCCCAGTTTGGCAAGAATCTTGTCCATCAAACACCAGCCGGTAATGCCGCTCTGGAACAGATTTACTCCCACAAAGACCGTAAACCACAACCAGTTGCTGGAGTGGTAGAGCGGACTCGCTTCAACTCCCAGCGCGAGGGATAACAGGACAAACGTTCCAGCCATCGTGCGGGTGATGCGTGTGATGTTCATAACAAACCCCTATAAAGCTTAAAATCAATATTAGCAATCTCTAATATTATAGCGATGTTTAGGAACATTGCAAATAAGCACCCAAGAGTATTCAATACTGTGATGGAACATGAACTGCTCGTCCGCCTCGGCTTTTTTTTCGGCATCTTTGCTGTTGTTGCTTTTTTTGAGACACGCTACCCGCGCCGTCCGCCCAGCCATAAGATGATGCGCTGGCTCAGCAATCTCGGCCTCATCTTTCTCAACGCCCTCACCCTAAGGCTCATCTTCCCGACCGCCGCCGTGGGCATGGCCATCATCGCCGAACAGGGCCAATGGGGGCTATTCCATCACTACAATCTTAGCCCTGGCCTGACGCTGCTGCTGGCGGTTATCGCCCTTGATCTCGTTATCTATCTACAACACGTGCTGTTCCACGCCGTACCACTGCTGTGGCGCCTGCATATGGTTCACCATGCCGATCTCGAATACGATTTGACCACCGGACTGCGCTTCCATCCTATCGAGATAGTGCTCTCAATGATCATCAAGTTTGCCGCTATCGCCGCCCTTGGCGCCCCCGTCATCGCCGTGATTGTGTTTGAAATCCTGCTCAACGTCTGCTCCATGTTCAACCATGGCAACCTGCGATTGCCGGAAAAAGTAGATAGGGTATTACGCTGGCTCATCGTCACTCCCGACATGCATCGCGTTCACCACTCCAGCATCAAGCGTGAGACTAATAGCAACTACGGCTTCAGTCTCTCCTGCTGGGACCGCCTCTTTGGCACCTACCGCGACCAGCCAATGCTAGGTCATGAAGCCATGGAAATTGGCCTGACTCAGTTTCGCGACCGTTCCCGCCTCACCCTGCCATGGCTGTTGATTCTGCCCTTCATTGGCAAGGTTGGCAGTTACCCAATTAACCGCAGTGAAGAGCCAGAACAGATAAACCCACACAGTTCGTCCGAAAATAATTGACTTACCTTCTGGACAATAAGTTCTTGACAGCACCAATTTGCCCATGGCATAAATGCCGACACGGAACTGTTGTGAAAGTGAAACGTAGTGACACAACAAGCGATATGTTCCTGCAGTATGACCATCAAGGGTTCTGTTCAACATCAGGGGAGACTGAGAACAGCAACCTGGTCAATCGGAACAGCAATGATTGCTGTTTTTTATCTAGTAAAAACTCATTATGAGGGGAAATTTATTATGAAAGCACGTCTGTTGAGCATGTCCGCTGCTGCGGTCCTGATGTTGAGTGTTTCTGGTCTGGCAAACGCCGATGCACTGGAACTGGCCAAGAAGAGCGGTTGCTTAGCTTGTCATAGCGTAGACAAGAAAGTTGTTGGCCCAGGCTGGAAAGATGTTGCTGCCAAGTACAAGGGTGACGCTGGCGCTAAAGCGGCTCTGGTCGCTAAAGTCAAAGCAGGCGGCAAGGGTAACTGGACTGCTGTCACCGGTGGCGTTCCAATGCCTCCGTACTCACCACGTGTTGCTGATGCCGATATCGAGAAGTTGGTCGATTTCGTCCTGAGCTTGTAATCGCATTCAGTAAAGTAATATGAAAAAGCCAGCCTTCGGGCTGGCTTTTTCTTTTCTGCGCCAACCCGTTCCTTGTGGTGATAAAATCCCCGACTTAACAGCAACAGAATAGGGAACCCAAGTGACGCAAATGCACACCGTACCTGTGGTGATGACGCTCTCCGGCAACGACCCCACTGGCGGCGCTGGAATTCAGGCCGACATCGAAGCACTGCTCAGCATGGGCTGCCATGCCGCGCCCATTATCACCGCACTCACCGTACAGGACACCCAGAAGGTGTTCCGTTTTGAAGCGACCGACGCCACCCTGCTGATAGAACAGGCCCGCGCCGTGCTGGAAGATATGCCGGTGGCCGCTTTCAAAATTGGCATGATCGGCAGTGTTGAAAACGTTGTAGCGATTCACACCCTGCTGATGGACTACCCCGAGATCCCGGTAGTGCTGGATCCAATCATCGCTGCCGGTGGTGGTGGCAATCTGGCCAATAACGACATCGTCGATGCCATCATCAGCATGTTGCTACCCCAGACGACTGTCCTCACCCCCAATAGTATCGAAGCACGTCGCTTTGCCTCGACCGCCGACAGCCTCGACGCCTGCGCCCAGGAGCTGCTCGATATGGGCTGCGAATTTGTCCTGATCACCGGCACCCACGAAAACACCCCGATGGTCGAGAACCGCCTCTACGCCGAACACCGCAACCTCGAAACCTTCAGCTGGGAACGGCTGCCCGGTAATTATCACGGCTCCGGTTGCACCCTCGCTTCAGCCATTGCCGGACTGCTGGCCCAGGGGCTCGAACCGTTTGCCGCCATCCACGAGGCGCAACAGTACGCCTGGGAGACGCTCAAACATGGCTACCGCATCGGTATGGGGCAAACCATCCCCAACCGCCTTTTCTGGGCCCGTGAGGATGAGGACAAGTAGGGGTGAGTGCACGCCTGCGGGGACTTTACGCCATCACCGATAGCACACTGCTAAGTGATGGGCGGCTGCTGACAGCAGCAGAGCAAGCCATCCTCGGTGGTGCCTGCATCCTTCAGTACCGCGACAAGAGTAGTGATCGGTCCCGCCGCCAGCAACAGTCACAACTGCTGCTGACGCTCTGCCGCCAGCACGGCGTCACCTTTATCATCAACGACGACGTGACACTGGCCGCCGCCATCGG
>JAYUTP010000300.1:0-6722 GCA_043755075.1 Tenderia sp. (SeqCode) | reverse complement strand
CGCTGAATCACCGTTGTCTGGTGATTATGAACCGCTGGCGCGAATCATGAAATTCAAGAATTTTCGTTATCAGGCAGATATATAGACAGGGGGGGAGGGAGTTGTCCCCGATGTCAAAACTATAATAATGCAGCAGTATGGAGACCGCACAATGACAAATGCAGTGATTGACGCCCGTATTACCCCGGAAGGACGCCTTGACGTGCTCTCCCAGCTTGAAGTGAAAAAATTGCTCGACAGCAGTCAGGGTGGTCTCTACAACATTTTCCGTAACTGCTCGCTGGCGGTGCTGAACTGCGGCAGTCAGCTCGACGATGGCAAAGAGCTGCTGGAGAAGTACAAATCATTCGAGATTCATGTGATCCAGCAGGAGCGCGGCATCAAGCTCGAAGTGCTGGGCGCGCCCGCTAGCGCCTTTGTCGATGACAAGATGATTAAGGGGATCAGCGAACATCTCTTCGCCGTGCTGCGCGACGTCATCTACGTCAGCGATGAGATCTACGCCAATCCCAAGTTCAATCTCGATATCAGCGAAGATATCACCAGCGCCGTGTTCCACATTCTGCGCAACGCCAACATCCTCAAACCGATGACCGACCCCAAGCTGGTGGTCTGCTGGGGCGGCCACTCGATCCAGCGCGAGGAGTACGACTACACCAAAAAAGTAGGCTATGAAATGGGGCTGCGCGGGCTCAACATCTGCACCGGCTGCGGCCCCGGCGCCATGAAGGGGCCAATGAAAGGGGCCACCATCGGCCACGCCAAACAGCGCATCCGCGATGGCCACTACATCGGCATCTCCGAGCCCGGCATCATCGCCGCTGAATCTCCCAATCCGATCGTCAATGATCTGGTGATCTTGCCTGATATCGAAAAACGACTGGAGGCCTTCGTCCGCACCGGCCACGCCATCGTGGTTTTCCCCGGTGGCGCCGGGACGGCAGAAGAGATTCTCTATCTGCTCGGCATTCTGTTGCACCCTGATAACAAGAAGATGCCCTTCCCGCTGATCCTCACCGGCCCGGCCAGCTCGGCTGACTACTTTAAAGAGATCAATGACTTCATCGCCGCCACCCTCGGCGCCGAAGCGCAAAAGCGCTATCGCATCATCGTTGGTGATCCCGCTCAGGTCGCACGGGAAATCAGGGATGGATTGGAAGAGGTACGACAGTTCCGCCGCGAACACAGCGATGCCTACTACTACAACTGGCTATTGAAAATCGAACACGAATTCCAGAAGCCGTTTGCGCCGATTCACGCCAACATGCACAACCTCGAGCTGCACAAAAATCAGGAACCGCACCTGCTCGCTGCCAACCTGCGCCGTGCCTTCTCCGGTATCGTCGCCGGTAACGTCAAAGATGATGGCATCCGCGCCATCGAAGAGCATGGCCTATTCGAACTGCGCGGCGAACCCGCCATCATGAACGCCATGGACACCCTGCTCGCCTCGTTTGTGGCGCGCCAGCGCATGAAACTGCCGGGTAAAACCTATAAGCCTTGTTACCGCATCATCAAGTAACCTTAATTGGTTACTGTTTTGGTGGCGCGGTGGTATTGCAGATGGCGCGTGAAGGGGTTGATCTCGATGGCGTGGTCAGTTTTCACGGCAGTCTAAGTACGACACATCCCGCACAGTCTGGCGCAGTCAAGGCGCGGATCTTGGTGGCCCACGGTGGTGTGGATCAATTTACTACGCCTGAACAGCTCACCGGTTTTTTGAAGGAGATGGAGGGCGCGGGTGCCAACTATAAATTCATCATCTACAGCGGTGTGCAACATAGCTTTACCAATCCGGATGCCGATGCGTATGGCGTCAAATTCAAACTACCATTGAAGTACAACAAGCAAGCCGATGCTGAATCGTGGACCGACATGCAGTATTTTTTCAAAGAGGTACTGAGTGAGTAAACAGGAACAAACACCCTATCAGGGCCTCGGCGGTGAAGCCGCCCTGCGCCAGTTGGTGGTGCGCTTTTATGAGTTGATGGCGACACTGCCTGAGGCGCAGCAGATCCGCGCCATGCATCCGCAGGATCTCTCGGGCTCCAGCGACAAACTCTTCAAGTTTATGTCCGGCTGGCTGGGCGGGCCGCCGCGCTATGTGGAGGAGTTTGGCAACCCATTTCTGCGCGCCCGCCATCTCCCGTTTGCTATTGGCGATGCCGAACGGGATGCCTGGATGTTTTGCATGACTAAAGCCATCGAAGAGATAAAGCTGGAGGATGAGTTTTTAAAACAGCACCTGCTCCATACGTTGCAGGCGTTGGCGGATCACATGCGTAATCAGTCATGACAACTCAGGCTTTTAGATAGGCCTCTTTCCACGCCGCATAGGTATCCACCAAAGCGCTGACCTGCGCGCCATCAAACGGGCGCAGACCACTCAGTACCATGCTCTTAGTACCGCGACCGATGATTTTTCCATTAGCCATCAGATTGAACTCTAGGGTGGCATTGCCGCGCTTGCCATCGACATCCAGGTGACTGTTGGCCAGTTCCAGCGTTGGGGCAGTGGCGTCGAGGCGCTGCATGTCGATGACCATGCTTTCGTAGATCACCAGTGGCCTCTCAGGGTTGATCATGACGCCATTCTGCTCCATCAGCGGTACTAGAATATGTGGGAAGGTCTGGCCGGAGAAGGCGACGTAGTTGCGCGTCAGTTCATTGATCAGCTCGGGGTTGTGGGTGTTGTCGCCGTTACGTTCAATGGTGAGGTACTGCTTGCCATGGTCATCGCTAACGGTGACGTTGTGGCTACAAGCGTCAGGGAAGATCACCGCTTCGTCAGTGACCATGCCGGAGAAGATGAAGCGCATCTTCTGACTCAAACCATAACGGTGCAGGGCGACGGCGAAAAGCAGATCACCAGGGACGCAGAAGCGTTTAGCGTCGGTGTTGTGGATGGGGTTGAAGTCACCGGCGACATTTTTGGCAAAGTCGCTGGCCTGCTGACGGCTGAAACAGACCTTATTCCCTTCGCTGCGGTAGTAATCGTGAAGCTGCATGGTTGAGTGCTCTGGTTTTGGGGGTCTAAAAATGGTGGCTATTGTAGCAGTGCGCCGGGCTGAAGGGGGCGTCAGGCGCTGGCGGAGAAACTCAACAACGCCTCAAGCGATCTGCGACTTGCCCGATAGCTGTTAAATAGTGGCCAAGCTTAGTGAGGCGTTCAAATGTTTCAAGAGTTCGATTTTACCACCGGTAAAACGATCAATCCCAATCGCCGTCAGGCGATTATTTTGCTGGATGATGTGGCGCAGGCCGATGAGTTGCAGCAGATCCTGCGGCAAAAATCCTACCCGATCATGGGTAAGACAGCGGATGTGCGTGAGGCGTTGGAGCTGGTGGGTAAACACAAACTCGGCATTCTCTTTCTTGATGCCGATATCGCTGGGATCAATGCGCTCGATCTGTTGACCAAGATCCGCACCAAATTTCCCGAATTCAATGTGGTGATTACCACGGTCAATGCCACCAAGGAGCTGCTAACCGAGTCGATGGCCAAGGGGGCGGTCGGTTTTTTGGTTAGACCGCTGGGTCAGGAGGCGCTGCAGAAGGTGCTGGAGCGCATCAAATAATGCTTCCTCGCATCAGAGGCTGCGCAGCTGGGCCAGCTCGTCCCTCTTGCTATTAACCTCTTTCACGGCCAGCTTGAAGAAGGGCCGCACCGTGCTCTTTAATTGTGGCAGCACCACACTGTTGGGAATCTCTTTCAATACGCAGAAGAGCGCCAGCGCGTAAGCCATCTGTTCCTCAGTCAGTTCACCGAGCAGCTGCACCCCTCTGGGTTTACAGCTGCCGCAGCCACCAATATGGTAATTGAAGGCGTTGTTGGTAAGGAAGAGGCCAAAGCCCATGAAGATGGCCAGCAGATCGGTGGCAGCACCACGGGTCTCGTCACCGCCGGGTGGCGGCTCGGGGCAGAGCTGCGCCAGCGGGCTGGCAAGGGCCTGGGCCATGACGGCAATCAGCAGATCGGGCTGGCGCAGCAGGCTCGGATCGTAGTGGACGGGCAGCACCTGATCGTTGTTGATCTCAATGGTTGTTAACTCGCCACGGGCCGGGCCGGTGATGGCGATGACTGGTGATGGCAGTGCTGGCATCTCTTCTGTGATCGGAATCAGTCGGGTTGGCCACTTTTGCAGTGCCGTGTAACCCTTAATGCGATCCAGGATCAGCTGCGCGAGTGCGGAGCCATCATCGGCTTGGTCGGGGAAGTGCTCCTTGGAGGCGGTCACCAGCACGGTTTGGGAATAGAAGAGATCGCGATCGAAGTTGCGCAGCGCCCAACCGTAACTCTCCCACAACCATTCGGTAGTGTCTTTATCTAGCAGTGGTTTTTGGCGGAACAGCGAGAACATGAGTAGGCGGCTATGTGTGCTTAAGTGGACGTATTTTGACAGTTAATAAAAAAGGCGCAAGCGTCTTGGCTATGGCATAGGCACGGAGGCAAACAAGAGGGAGCTGGTCTCCCTCTTGAATGTTGTCAATAACGACCGCCTGATTTATTGATGTAGTTCGTCAGCTGCTGAGTCTCTTGATTCATGCGCATCAAGTTGGTGTGAGTATTGCGGAACAGGGCGCACATCACCTTGTAGATGATGCGCGGATACTGGTCCAGCAGCGATTCGAAGGCTTCTGGTTCGAGCGTGTAGACAGTGGCATCGCCATGGGCGCGCAGTGTTGCTTTGCGCGGTGAGCGGTCGACGAAGGCGCGGGTACCCGCACACTCCCCCTGGCTCATGGTGTAGATCGCTGTTTCCTTGCCGTCGCCATCGCCATCGTTATCGCTGATGACATCAAGCTTGCCATCAATCAGGATGAAGAGGGTGCTGGCAGCGCCGCCCTCGCTGGAGAGTAGTTCACTATCCTTGAGGTGTTTTATTCCCATGACGGTGCTTAAAACACGGCTCTCGTCGATGGTCAGGTCTTTGCCGATAGTGGTTTTACACAGCTGCTCTACGTCTGCTTTAGTAGTCATGCCGAGCGGTCTCCTTGGTTATGGGTAATGTTCATAGATGTCGGCCAATGGCCGGTTAAATTAATCTGATATTCAGTGTCGCTAGCGGGCTGTGGTTCTAACCCTAGTCACGCTATCATAGCGCGAGCAGACAACTATGCGGATTATAGTAGTGGTCTGATATTGCAGAAATATATCACGAGGAGTTTTAACGATGGCGCTCTCCCTGGAACAGCTGAACAACACATTGGGCATCAACGGGCAGTTGGCCTTTAAGGCAGGAGCCGGCGGCTTGACGATGGTGGAAATCAGCAACGCTCAAGCTACGGCCACTATCGCCCTGCAGGGCGCGCATCTGCTGACCTGGACACCCAAGGGGCAGCAGCCGGTCATTTGGCTCTCCACCGCCGCTAAATTTGCGCCAGGCAAATCGGTGCGTGGCGGTATTCCGATCTGCTGGCCCTGGTTTGGTCCGCATGAAGGTGAGGCAAGTTTTCCCGCTCATGGCTATGCCCGGACCGTTGAGTGGCAAGTGGTTGAGACCGAAGCACTGGCCAATGGTGCCACTCGCCTGTTGTTCCGTTTTAGTGGCAATGAGGCCACGGCGAAGATGTGGCCTCATGCCACCCCTTGCGACTATCAGATCACTATCGGCACGGCGCTGGAGCTGGAGCTTGTGACTCGCAACGAGGGGACTACACCCGTCGCCGTCGGTCAGGCGTTGCACACCTACTTTGCCATTAGTGACATTCGTGATGTCACGGTTGATGGACTTGAGGGCTGTCCTTACCTAGACAAGGTGGATGGTTTCAAGCGCAAGCAGCAAGATGGTGTCGTTGAATTCAGTGGTGAAACTGATCGCATCTACCTCGACTCTACCGCCGACTGTCTCATCGACGATGCCGCTCTGGAGCGTCGCATCCGCATCAGCAAACGCAACAGCGCCTCTACCATCGTCTGGAATCCGTGGAACGAAAAAGCGGAACAGATGGGCGACCTCGGTGAGCGCAGTTATCTCGGCATGGTCTGTGTTGAGAGCGCCAACGCCGCCAATGATGTGGTTACCCTCCCCGTAGGTGGTGAGCATCACCTGTACGTGCGTTATGATGTCGAGCCGCGCGGCTGAGTGATACAACCGACCATGGCTGAACTGCATCCCCAACTGCAAAAGGATTGTCTGGAAGTGGGTCGCTTTCCACTCTGCCGTCTGCTGCTGTTGCGAGATGCCAACTATCCATGGTTTGTGCTGGTACCGGATTGTGACAACATCAGCGAGATCTATCAGCTGAGTGATGCGGATCAGCAGCAGCTATTGCGTGAGTCGACGCTGCTCTCCCGCGCACTGGCAGCCGCCTTCACACCGGACAAACTTAACATCGCCGCGCTCGGCAATATGGTGCCGCAACTCCATCTTCACCATGTGGTGCGTTATAGATCCGACCCAGCCTGGCCTGCGCCAGTGTGGGGCAAAGTGCCTGCTACGGCCTATACTGCGGCAGCGTTGAGCGCAGTGATTGCTAAGCTCAAAGAGTCGCTGCCAATAAAAGAGTTTGAGTCTCTGATTTAGGGAAGTATAAAGATGTCATCGGAAATACAGCTAGAAACGATCCGGAAGATCAAAAAGACCCACGAAAATCTAGTGGTGGTGCTAGGCATCACCATTGGCATCATCCTGGGGATTTACTTCTTTATTTTTTCCCACCTCATCGACAGCGGCCCGCCCATCGCCATTCAATTCCTGATGGCGACCACGGTGCTGCTG
>JAYUTP010000299.1:0-2879 GCA_043755075.1 Tenderia sp. (SeqCode) | reverse complement strand
CCATCAAATGCTTCTGCGCAGCAATGTGGCGCGCCAGATCACGATTGACCCTCTGCGTGACTTCTTGCTGATACATTTGCATCGAGAAATAGGCGATCATCAAAAACAAAACGCCTACCAGGCAGAACAACCCCAGCAGGACGGCGGCCAGCTTGCTATAAAGAGTATTCATCGGCGATCGTCCGTGGGTAATTCCGCCTCAGTGAATTTGTAGCCGATGCCCCACACCGTCAGGATGTAGCGTGGTTTCGTTGGATTGGCCTCGATCTTTGCACGCAGCCGGTTGATGTGTGAGTTGACGGTGTGCTCATACCCGTCGTGCCCGTAACCCCAGACGGTGTCGAGAATTTGTGCGCGCGTATAGACACGCCCGGGATTCGTGACAAAGTGCGTGAGTAAGTCAAATTCTTTGGCGGTAAGTTCTACATGCGCCCCGTCAAGCAACACCTTGCGCCGGTCTACTTCAATGATCAAACCTCCTGCATGTAATGGCTTACGGGTCCCTTGGGCCGCCGACACGGCAAGTGCCTGGACACGCCGCAAAATGGCTTTCACTCGCGCGAGTAGTTCTAAGATACTGAACGGTGTAGTCAGATAATCGTCGGCGCCGAGCTCCAAACCCAGCACACGTTCGAGTTCCGATGATTTAGCGGTGAGCATCAAGATGGGTACGTAGTGAGGGCGCATGCGCAGGCGACGGCAGATTTCGAGCCCATCGACACCGGGGAGCATTAGGTCGAGGACAATCAAATCGTAGGAACTCGCCTCGGCCATCTCCCAACCCTTGCTGCCGCTGTGCGCCACGTCCACGTGGCCACAGATATCACGCAAGTTGAGCGCAAGCAGGTGGGCGATATCCTGGTCATCTTCAATCACCAAGACACGACGAGTCATTAATTTTTCACAGTAACTATAAGCGGTGCAGTGTACTACTTCATTTATCACAGAAGTATCACGGACCGGCACGGGACAGCGCACGCTCTTTAAACAGTGGGTAATGCTGGGCCCTCGATAGACACTTGATACTTCCATGTACCAAGCTGCCTTCGGTCTCAGGACGTAGCTAAGGCAGGACCGCGTTGAGACTCAGGCGCCACAAAAAGGTCCAACCCGGCAGACCTAGGCCACCCGTAGATTTGGGGGCGTTATTTCGTCAATGGCGGACACGCCTCCGGTCAATACCTCCGGATTCTTTATGCCGAAATATTTAAACATGCTGGCCGCGATGGCGAACGGCTCGCATTGGTAGCTGTCAGCTGTAGGGGAGGTATATTGGCGGTTGGCGTAATCCGTGCCGATGCGCTGAGTTCTGCCCACGAGCTTGCCCAAAGTTCGGCCCGTAATCCCTGCGCCGCCCAGGGTGTAGAAATTCTGGTTGTTGCCGTGATCCCAACCGAGCGTGGAGTTGAGGTTGACATTCCGGCCGAAGTCTCCGTAGACATTGATGATAATGTCGTTACGATTGTTGGCACGAAGGTGCGCCATGGCCGCGCTGAGTGACGACATCAGATCGTTCATGCGCGCTGGATAGTAGTTCAGCGCGAGATTGTGATCGTCCCACCCGGGGCCAGCACCATTTATGGAGATGAACAGCGTGTCGGGATTCATCAGTGCCAGACTCACCGCCGCTTTGAGTGCCCACCCCAAGCGGGTGTCGGCATAAACTACTCCCGCAGGCAGGGCGGCATCCACCATGGCCCGGTTGAATTGATTCAGGATGTATTGATCGAGCTTGGCGCGATTCGCCAGGCTGCGGCTCACCTCCGTATAGCGATTGCCGTATGCCGCGGTGACGTTAACAGCCAGCGCCTCAAGGGCTACATCGTCCGGCGAGCCAACCGGCAGGAAGCTATTCGCCGCTCGCTGATAGGGATTGCCCACCAGATTTGGATCGAGCGCGATGGGCATGACGGCAGAAGGAATAAGCGTGGGTATATCACCCTCACTATAGATGCGCGATTGGCCCTCGAAGGAAACGAATGGTAAAAATAACGTGTTAAGGTCGCGCCCGCCAAACGCACCATGGGCTGCCAACACTCCTGCGAGGGTACGCGCAATGCCTGGATTGCCCGCATCGACACTCCCCACGAGGTTTTGTGTGATGCTGCGACCATGCGCCTTATTGTCGTCGCGCACACGATTGATCGTGCGGTAGATTGAGAGGTCGCCGGCCGCAAGCATAGATTCCATAAGGTTGCCGCCAGCATTGCCCCAGAAACCATTTTTGGTATAGACACTACCACTCACATTGGGCTGTAACGTGGAGGGATATGGGGACTGCGAATAGAAGTTAATTTCGGCAATGTTGGTGAGGTTGCCTGCCAGCTCAGATGGCCCCCCGTAGAGGAAAACGTTGATCACCTTCGGCAGGATGGCGGGACGCTCATACTGTACCTGGTCGAGCCGCACAGCTAGTGCCTCGATCCGGTCCTGAGTCTCTCGGACTCCACTCGGCTGAGACGTAATGGCGTAGTCGCTGGCCAGGGCACGCGAAGCAGCGGTGCTGGCACCCAGGGCAGTTAGGGTCTTGAGAAAAACTCGCCGATTCATGGCGCCACCTTCCCGCCTTCCTGCAAGCTGTAAAGTTCGGGAAGTCGTGAAAGATAATCGAACACCAGCATGGCCTTGGCGACTCTGTTGGTGGTGTAACTTCGAGCCAGGATAATTTGATTGAGCGCGGTCAACTCGCCGGGCTGTGCATGACGTAGCACCGTGGACAGGAAGAGGTAGTTAATAAAATCGTCACTCGACAGAGCGGCCACTGCCGGATCGTCGAGCAATGTTGTCACGGCCCAACCGCCATTGGGGTCAGTCGCGCTGTCCAGGCGATTCAACAACAATGACTCACGCACCAGCTTATGGTGCAGCGAAAAGTTCAG
>JAYUTP010000298.1:0-8180 GCA_043755075.1 Tenderia sp. (SeqCode) | reverse complement strand
CCCGCCTTTATGCCGGTGGGAACCTACGGCACGGTGAAGGCGATGACACCGGAGGAGCTTAAGCAGAGCGGTGCCGAGATCATTCTCGGCAACACCTTTCACCTGATGCTGCGCCCCGGTACTGAGGTGATTCAGTTGCATGGTGATCTGCACGATTTCATGCACTGGGATGGCCCGATCCTTACCGACTCTGGCGGCTTTCAGGTATTCAGTCTTGGCGAGATGCGCAAGATCACCGAGGAGGGCGTCACCTTCCGCTCGCCAGTGAATGGCGACAAGGTCTTTCTCGACCCAGAGCGTTCTATGCAGGTACAACGTGAGTTGGGTGCCGACATCGTCATGGTCTTTGACGAATGCACCCCGTACCCGGCGACTGAAGAGCAGGCGAGCACATCGATGCAGCTGTCGCTGCGCTGGGCCAGGCGCAGCAAGACGGCCCACGAAGGAAATGATTCGGCGCTGTTTGGGATTGTGCAGGGTGGCATGTATCCAGCGCTACGCACCACCTCCCTCAATGGTCTGGCTGACATTGGTTTTGATGGTTACGCCATTGGTGGCCTCTCCGTCGGTGAGACCGAAGCGGAGCGCATCATGATCCTCGACCACCTGCAGCCGCAGATGCCAACCGATAAGCCACGTTATCTGATGGGGGTCGGCCGACCCGAGGATATCGTCGAGGCAGTGCAGCGTGGCATCGACATGTTCGATTGTGTGATGCCGACGCGTAACGCTCGCAATGGCCACCTGTTCACCCATTTTGGCGATATTCGCATCCGCAACGCCAAACATGAGCGCGATACCCGGCCGCTGGATGAGACCTGTGGCTGTTACACCTGCCGTCACTACAGCCGCGCCTACCTCAAACATCTCGACAAGTGCCAGGAGATTTTAGGTGCGCGCCTCAACACCATTCACAACCTCTACTATTACCAGGAGCTGATGCAGGGGTTGCGCACTGCCATTGCTGAACAACGGCTGAAGGCTTTCGTGACGGAGTTTTATGCCCGGCGTGCTCAAAACGGGGAAGCTGTGTCATAATGAACGCCGTTTGCGCGGGACGTCTTAGAATGCGGTGCTTTGCACTGAAGCAAACATCAAATTTTAATGACACTTAAAATTAATTAGGGATGGATCTTATGAGCTTTTTTATTTCCGATGCAATGGCCCAGCAGGCCCCGGCGGCCGCTGCTGAGCCCGGCTTTGCCAATATCATATTTCTGGTTGTTTTGTTCGCAATCTTCTACTTCATGTTACTGCGCCCCCAGCTCAAACGTGCTAAAGAGCACAAGAAGATGACTGCGGCGATGGCCAAAAATGATGAAGTGGTGACCACGGGCGGTTTGGCTGGACGTATTACCAAAGTGGATGACAGCTTTATTACCTTGCAGATCGCCGCTGGCGTTGAAGTACAGGTGCAAAAGAATGCGATAGGTTCACTTCTGCCCAAGGGTAGTCTGAAGATTTAACCCACGATATATTTCCCAATATATTCAAGACACAACGGATGTTCCGGGTGCTATAAATAATGATGATTAATCAATATCCCTGGTGGAAAAATCTACTGCTTGTGGTCGCTATGGCGGTCGGTATCCTCTACTCATTGCCGAACCTCTATGGCGAGGATCCGGCTGTGCAGATTTCTTCAACTCGGGGTGCCACCATCAACGAATCAACGGTGGGTGATGTCCGTGCCCAGTTGCAGCGTCTTGGTATTGCTTCCAAGGCGATGGATATTCAGTCGCAGGGATTGATCGTCCGTTTCAATAATACTGAAGACCAGCTCAAGGCCCGTGATGGATTGAAGGCATCATTGGAGGAAGGTTATGTGGTTGCTCTCAATCTGGCCTCTTCGACCCCGGATTGGCTCCGCTCCCTGCACGCCCTACCCATGTACCTAGGGCTTGACCTGCGCGGTGGCGTTCATTTCCTGATGGAGGTTGATACTGAGGCGGCCATCGAGATGGCAGAAGATCGTTATGTCGGGGATCTGCGTGGCCTGATGCGTGACGACAAGTTGCGTTATCTCACCATTGGTCGCGTTTCGGAAGGTGGGTTGCAGATCAAATTCCGCAGCGCCGAAGATCGTGCCACAGCCGAGACGCTGATTCGTAAAGAGTTTCCTGCCTTGTTGCTGGCTGATGAGGGTCAGGGCGATGCTTTATTTATGAGCGTAAAACTTTCTGAGCAGGAGATGCGTGAGACCCGCAAATTTGCTGTGCAACAGAACGTCACCACGTTGCGTAACCGTATCAATGAGTTGGGGGTGGCTGAGCCGCTGATTCAGCAACAAGGTGAAAAGCGTATCGTGGTGCAGTTGCCGGGAGTGCAAGATACTGCCCGTGCTAAAGAGATCCTCGGCGCTACAGCGACCCTCGATTTCCGTATGGCCGATGAGACCGGCAATGTACAAGATGCCTTGGCTGGCCGTGTGCCGGTCGGTTCGCGTCTCTATAAAGAGCGCAACGGTGATCCAGTCTTGCTACAGAAAAATATCATCATCACCGGTGACTCGATCGTTGACGCCTCCTCCGGCATCGATCAGACCGACGCCAGCTCAGCGGTGTTTATCTCGTTGAATGGCAAGGGTGCGAGCAAGATGCACGACACCACCAAGGAGAATGTCGGCAAGCTGATGGCGGTGGTGTTTGTAGAAAACAAGACCGAGACCAAGATTGTTGATGGTGTTGAGGTGAAGCAAAAGACTAAGGTGGAGGAGGTCATCAGTCTGGCCCGTATCCGCGAACCCTTCAGCAAACGTTTCCAGATCACCGGTCTGGATGGCACCAATGAGGCGCGCGATCTGGCGCTGCTGCTGCGCGCCGGTGCCCTTTCGGCACCGCTTGAGATCATCGAAGAGCGTACCGTCGGCCCCAGTCTCGGCCAGGACAATATCGACATGGGCATGAAATCGATGGTGATCGGGTTTGTCGTGGTGATGGTTTTTATGGCGATCTACTACCGTGGCTTTGGCATGATTGCCAATGTCACCCTGGTGATGAATCTAGTGCTGCTGGTGGCGCTGCTGTCGATGTTGCAGGCGACCCTGACCCTGCCCGGCATCGCCGGTATCGTGTTGACCATCGGCATGGCGGTCGATGCCAACGTGCTGATTTATGAGCGTATCCGCGAAGAGCTGCGCAATGGTAATTCGCCGCAGGCCAGCATCCATGCCGGTTTTGATCGAGCGGCGGCGACTATCGCTGACTCCAATATCACCACGTTGATTGCGGGTGTCACGCTGTTTGCCCTCGGCTCTGGTCCGGTCAGGGGTTTTGCGGTGGTGCTCTGTCTTGGCATTCTCACTTCCATGTTTACCGCCATACTCGGCACTCGCGCACTGGTCAATGTGGTGTACGGTGGCCGCAGCGTGAAAAAACTGTCGATCTAAGGAGAGCGCTGATGGATTTTTTTAAGGAAAGAAAAACGATCGACTTCATGGCCAAGCGCAAGATTGGTCTGCTGGTCTCCCTGCTGCTGGTGATTATCGCGCTTGGCGCAATCGCCACGCGTGGCTTGAACCTGGGCATTGACTTCACCGGCGGTACGCTGGTAGAGGTCAGTTATAAACAGTCGGCTGACCTCCAGGAGGTGCGCGCTGCCTTGACGTCCGGCGGTTTTGAGCGGGCAGTGGTGCAACACTTTGGGACCTCGCAGGATGTCCTTATTCGTCTAGCCCCTAGCGAATCAGTGGCGGCCGATATCAGCAATAAAGTTCTCAGAGCCTTAAATGACGGTGGCCATGAGGTTGAGCTACGCCGTATCGAGTTTGTCGGTCCGCAGGTCGGTAAGGAGTTGACAGAGGATGGTGGTCTGGCGATCCTGGCCGCGCTTTTTGGCATCCTGATCTACGTTTACTTCCGTTTCGAGATCCGCTTTTCCGTCGGCGCGGTCCTTGCCTTGCTTCATGACGTCATCATTACCGTGGGGCTGTTCTCGATATTCCAGTGGGAGTTCGATCTGACGGTGTTGGCGGCGATACTGGCAGTGATCGGTTACTCACTTAACGACACTATCGTTGTCTATGACCGTATCCGCGAAACCTTCCGCAAAATGCGTAAAGGCTCGTCCATTGAGATCATCAATCAGTCGGTCACCCAGACGCTGTCGCGTACCATCATGACCTCTGGTACAACCTGCTTGGTGGTGATTTCACTGTTCCTCTTTGGTGGTGAGGCCATTCATGGCTTCTCTTTGGCGTTGCTCATCGGCATTGTGGTCGGTACCTACTCATCTATATTTATTGCCAGCAGCCTTATTATCGTGATGGGGGTGAGCAAGGCGGATTTGATGCAGGTAGAGAAAGAGGGGGCGGAGGTTGACTCCACGCCCTGATGGACTGATTGTTAGCTGAGCAAATAAAAAAGGCCCTTAACCGGCCTTTTTTATTTTTGCAGTGGTTGCTGCCGAGCCCCGGCTCCCATGGTATGAATCTCAATGCGGTTGCGCCCTGAGCGTTTGGCGCGATACATGGCGGTGTCAGCGCGTTTGATCAACTCTTCAGGGCTTTCGCCGGGGTTGTAGAGGGCTATACCGGCGGAAAAGGTGGGAACCTGAATCTCCGCGCCATTATCAACCCGGCAGAGCGCACCGCCGACCTCACTCTGGATCTTCTTTAGGGCGCAGAGCGCCCCTTCAATCTCGGTGTTGGGCATGAGTAGCGCAAACTCCTCGCCGCCGTAACGAGCCACGGTGTCGTGGTGGCGGCAGACGGTCAGTGCGGTCTCGGCAAAATAGCGCAACACCGCATCACCGGCATCATGACCAAAGGTGTCGTTGATCGGCTTGAACTCGTCCAGATCGATAATGGCCAGCGCCAGGGGTGAGCCGTAACGCTGGACACGCGCCACTTCGTCATCGAGGCGTTGCATCAGGGCGCGGCGGTTGGGCAGTTGGGTTAGGTCATCGGTCAGACTGAGCAGGTGGACGCGGGTCAACTCCTCGTCTAGCTGCTGACTTTCGCAGGCAACTTCGTTGAGTTGCTGATGGATGGTGCTGAATTTGGTGGTGAGGTCCTGATGCGCCTTGAATAGTTTGATATGGCGCTGTAGATGGGTGATGCGCATAGCGTCAATATCCTGCTTGCCGTCCACTCGCCGGATCGCCTCCATGGACTCTTTGATCAAGTGGGCCAGTTCGTTATTGTATTTGACCGCACGGGTGATCTGCTCATCGAGCTTGCTTTTGATGCCCTGAATGTTGCTGCGCGTCTCCTCTAACGGCACCTTGAATGCGCCACTGGCTTTGGTCGTGGCTGTTTTTAAAAAACGCTCTGCCTCTGCAAAGTCGCTGTCTGCGCTGGTCTGGCTGGGCGCGGGTGCGCCGGTTTGTGGTTGATAATCGTGGGCTGTTGAGCGGGACACCAACTGTTCAAGCACCTGCTCCAGGGGGTCGTGGGAGGTGTTTTGGTGTAGTAACTGGCTAATCAACTGTTTGGTCTCGACCTTTAGTTGCTGCAATTCGTGAGGTTGCATGGGGGCAATCAAATTGGCACGGAGGATGTGAGCCTGAGTCTGGAGCGGAGAATTCTTGTCGATGGAGCGGGTTAGGGCGTCAAGCAGTAGCCCCAGTAGCTCAATGTACTGGTGCTCCGTCTCAAGCTGGGTTGATTCCAGATCATGAAACGACCGTTCGATGTGTTGGTAGATGGTGGAACCGCTGATGGTGGTATTTAGGTTCTCCAGCAGTCGCAAGACTCTGCGCAATGCTACTGAAGAATATAATCGATCTGCATGTACTGCCACTTTCTATATACTCCATGAAGTGACTCTGTTAATGATAATCAGCACTACATGCGTTAATCCATTATAGCCGGGATATTCCCTGGGGGTCTCCTACCCGTTTCATGCCTCAGCACTGAAAGCTTGTGTCTTCGGGAATAACCCCTCAGCGTTAAATATATCACGAACAGCTTAAGCCCTCTTAATATATGGATGGCTATCTGTGATGGTCTTCCCACAACGATGCAGAATGGGTTGGAATCGGTTATCCTTATGCCCCTTCCCGATTTCCCTTTTTCAGTTTAGCTGGAGAGACGTAACGCCATGTTTACCAAGGATATGACCATTGCTGGGTATGATGCAGAATTGTGGGCCGCCATGGAGCATGAGCGGGAGCGTCAAGAGATCCATATTGAACTGATCGCCTCCGAGAACTATGCCAGCCCACGGGTGATGGAGGCCCAAGGGTCAGTGTTGACCAATAAATACGCCGAAGGCTATCCCGGCAAGCGTTATTACGGCGGTTGTGAATATGTTGATACCGCTGAGCAGCTGGCCATCGACCGCGTCAAGCAGCTGTTTGGTGCTGATTACGCCAACGTTCAGCCCCACTCCGGTTCTCAGGCCAATGCCGCCGTCTATATGGCGCTGCTGCAGCCGGGCGACACCGTTTTGGGCATGAGCCTGGCCCATGGTGGTCACCTGACCCACGGCGCCAAGGTTAGTTTTTCCGGCAAGCTCTACAACGCCATCCAGTATGGTCTGAACGACACGACTGGCGAGATCGACTACGAGCAGGTCGAAGCCCTGGCCAAAGAGCACAAGCCGAAGATGATCATCGCCGGTTTCAGCGCTTACTCGCGTATTGTCGATTGGCAGCGTTTCCGAGACATCGCCGACAGCATTGGTGCCTATCTGTTTGTCGATATGGCCCACGTCGCAGGTCTGATCGCCGCGGGTGAATATCCCAATCCGGTGAATATTGCTGATGTCACCACCTCGACTACCCACAAGACCCTGCGTGGTCCACGGGGCGGTATTATCCTCGCTAAGGCCAACCCCGAGATCGAGAAAAAACTCAACTCTATCGTCTTTCCCGGTATCCAGGGTGGCCCGTTGATGCACGTCATCGCCGCCAAGGCGGTGGCTTTTAAGGAGGCGCTGGAGCCTGCCTTTAAAACCTACCAACACCAAGTAGTGAAGAATGCCAGGGCGATGGCGGAAGTCTTCGTTAGACGCGGATACAGCATCGTCTCTGGCGGCACTGACAACCATTTGATGCTGGTGAGCTTCATTAAGCAGGAGCTAACGGGCAAACAGATCGATGCTTGGCTCGGCAATGCTCACATCACCGTCAACAAAAACAGCGTGCCTAACGATCCGCAGTCACCCTTCGTCACCTCCGGTATCCGTGTTGGCACCCCCGCCATCACCACCCGTGGTTTTGATGAGGGCGACTGCCGCGAACTGACGGGGTGGATCTGTGACATCATCGACGCCCGTGGTGATCAGGCGGTGATCGATGCCGTGCGCGAAAAGGTGGCGCTGATCTGCAAACGCCTGCCAGTCTACGGCCGCTGATCCGAGCGGCGGCAAGAGCCCAGCAGAGGAATAGAGCGCTATGCGTTGCCCCTTTTGCGGTGCCGAAGATACTAAGGTCATCGACTCACGCCTCGCCAATGAAGGCGATAGCGTGCGGCGACGGCGTGAGTGCCTCACCTGTGCCGAGCGTTTTACCACCTTCGAAACCGCTGAGCTGGCGTTGCCGCGTATCATCAAACAGGACGGAATTCGCGAACCGTTTGACGAGCAGAAACTGCGTCGTGGCATGCAACGTTCCTTAGAGAAACGTCCCGTCGCTACCGAACAGATCGAGGACGCGATCAGCCGAATCAAAAATCAGCTGCGCGCCACGGGTGACCGCGAGGTGCCGTCGCGGCGCCTCGGCGAGTGGGTGATGAATGCCTTGGCCCAGCTTGACCAGGTCGCTTACATCCGTTTCGCCTCGGTCTACCGCAGCTTCCAAGATGTGAGTGCCTTCCGTGAGGCGATTGACCGGCTTGAAAGTGAAGCGCCCGCCGAACTCAAGGCGCAACAGATCTCGCTGCTGCCGAGCAATGAACAAAAAAAGCCGAAAAATGGTTGATGTAGGGTGTAGGTGTTTTTTGTCCGCACTGCTGCTTACGCTCTCTCAAGTGTTGATAGGGGCATATTCGCCGGGCCATGTTCTCAGTTACTGATTACACCCACATGGCCCAGGCGTTGCGCTTGGCAGAGCGTGGTCTCTGGACTACCGATCCTAATCCACGGGTTGGCTGCGTGATCGTGCGTGATGATGAAGTGGTGGGTGAGGGGTGGCATGCACGTGCCGGTGAGCCCCATGCGGAGGTCCATGCCCTGCGTCAGGCTGGTGAGCGGGCGCGTGCGGCAACCGCCTATGTGACGTTGGAGCCGTGCAGCCAT
>JAYUTP010000297.1:0-11650 GCA_043755075.1 Tenderia sp. (SeqCode) | reverse complement strand
GATTGGCAAGGCGCGGGAGAAGCCTGATTTAATCAATCGCCAGCGCAGGCTGGAGTCACTATCTCCTGGCGGTAGCGTGAAGAGACAATGCATATGTTCAGGCAACACCACCCACGCATCGATACGGAACGGATGTGCCTGCCTGACCCGGCGGACAACCTGACGAAACAGATCAATCTCACGTATCAGAAGATCATTGCCATGCCGTTCCAGCAGGTTGACGGTAAAAAACCATGTGCCACCGGGAATAAAGGCGCGACGATAGCTGGGCATATTCCGTTTGCCATTTGATTGAACAGGTGGTGGTCAGTTTACATGCGTCCGATTAGCGTTAGCGTAATCGTATGCACGGAAGGAATTCCCATTCCTCCTACGAGATCTTCTGGCGGCGAAAAAATTTGGCAAGCACTACACCCTGCTCGCCAAGTATGCCCGTTACTCCGCTGATACCTTTGCCACCAATACCGACAAGTTCTGGCTGATGGGACAGGCGCAGTTCTAGTTTTTTTGTTTTTTCCTCTCGTTTGGGACGGCCACTGGCCGTCCCATTTTTTTGTGGCGGTGCTGGAATCAGCCATGGCTGCACAAACAATGTGCGGATGGTCGGGCAAACAAGTTCATATTTGGTGCGCGGCTTTTTCGATCATGATGCCGATGGGTATGTCGGTTGCGCATAACTCCATGAAGTTACTGGCTATAGTCACGAGAAACAGAATTGGCATAGCGGTTGCACTCACAGTAGTAAGCGAGAAACGCAGCGGTCAGTTAAGGACGGTTGCGTTGTGAAACCCAACGTTGGGTAAACAATAGATCAAGTCAGATCAACGGCGATCTGCACACGGACAACGGCGTCCATTGATGAAGCGTAATTTTTGCTTCAGCAATGGACGCTTTTTTTATTTTAAAAAACAGCAGGAGTTAAAGATGAAACAACGTCGTACCTTTATTAAAAAACTCGGTGGCGGTTTGCTTTCGGCAGCGCTGATGATGGCGCTGGGCAGCAGTGCCTCTGCCGAGGTTGGCAAGCCGGAGAAGGAGGAGTTGAAATTCGGTTTTATCAAACTGACCGACATGGCGCCGTTGGCTATCGCTTATGAAAAGGGTTACTTCGAAGATGAAGGGCTCTCAGTCACACTCGAAGCACAGGCCAACTGGAAGGTGTTGCTTGACCGCGTGATTAACGGTGAGCTCGATGGCGCGCACATGCTGGCGGGCCAACCACTCGGTGCCACCATTGGCATTGGCACCAAGGCTGACATCATCACGGCCTTCTCCATGGATCTTAACGGTAATGCCATCACCGTCTCCAATGCGGTCTGGAAGGAGATGAAAAAACATGTGCCGATGGCAAATGGTAAGCCAGTGCATCCGATCAAGGCCGATGCACTTAAGCCGGTGATCGACAAGTACAAGGACGAGGGCAAGCCCTTCAAGATGGGCATGGTGTTCCCGGTCTCCACCCATAACTATGAGCTGCGTTACTGGCTCGCCGCAGGCGGTATCCACCCCGGTTACTACGCACCGGCCAAAGGCGATACCTCCGGTAATCTCAATGCCGATCTGTTGATCTCCGTTACACCACCGCCGCAGATGCCATCCACTATGGAGGCGGGCACCATCGACGGTTATAGCGTTGGTGAGCCGTGGAATCAACAGGCGGTTTTTAAAGGGATCGGCGTGCCGGTAATCACCGACTACGATATCTGGAAAAACAATCCCGAAAAGGTCTTTGGTGTAAATAAAGTGTGGGCGGATAAATATCCCAACACCCATATTCATGTTGTCAAGGCGATGATTCGTGCCGCCAAATGGTTGGACGAAAATAACAATGCCAACCGCGTCGAGGCGTCGAAGGTTCTCTCTAAACCGAACTATGTCGGTGCTGATGCCAGTGTCATCGATAACTCCATGACTGGTACCTTCGAGTACGAGAAGGGCGACAAGCGCGCGGCGCCCGACTTCAACGTCTTCTTCCGTTACAACGCCACTTACCCCTACTACTCCGATGCCGTTTGGTCTCTGACCCAAATGCGTCGTTGGGGCCAGATTGGCGAACAGAAACCTGACAGCTGGTACATGGATATCGCCAAGAAGGTCTATCGTCCTGACATCTATGCCCAGGCTGCTAAAGCGTTAATCGCCGAAGGCAAAGTAAAGGCGAGTGAGTTTCCCGATTTCGCCAAAGAGAGCGGATTCCGTCCAGTGCAGAAAGATTTCATCGATGGCATCAGCTACGACGGCACCAAGCCTAACGATTATCTGAAGAAGTTCAAGATTGGGCTCAAGGATGCGGACGTTGTTAAGTAGGAGCAGAGCATGACTATGTTAAAGCCGAAACAGCCACATGATCAGGAGAGCTCCCTCGCCGCACCGGGCGGGGGTGCGGTCCTCACGCTGGTTACGCCTGACACTGTGGCCAGTGCCAGTGCAAATACAAACGAAAATGTGACGCGAGAAAAGGGCATTATGAAAAACAAAATTATCCAGATTATTGAGACAGCTGGATTTCAGTGGCTGATACCCGCAGTGCGTCTGGTCAGCGGTGAAAGTCCGCGCGAACAGCTGATTGATCTCTTCAAGTTCATCGGTTTACCAGTGATTGCCTTGGGCATTTTTCTGCTGATGTGGGGCGGCGTGGCGGCACAGATCAAAACCAGCCTTGGTACGTTGCCGGGGCCAGTGCAGGTGCTTGAACAGGCCCAGGGGCTGGTAGCTGAACACCATGCCGAACGCACCAAGGAAGAGGAGTTCTATCAACGCCAAGAGCAGCGCAACGCAGAGAAGCTGGCGGAAGATCCCAATGCTGAAGTGAAGACTAGACCCTACACAGGTAAGCCTACTTTTATTGATCAGATTGTCACTAGCCTGGTGACGGTATTCACCGGTTTCATACTGGCGGCACTGATTGCTGTACCGTTGGGTATTGCTTGTGGTTTGAACAAGATGCTCTACACCGCCGTTAGTCCGCTGATCCAGATCTTCAAACCGATCTCACCGCTAGCATGGTTGCCGATTGTCACCATCGTGGTGAGTGCGGTCTATGTCAGTGAAGATCCTCTGTTTGAAAAATCATTCGTCACCTCTGCCATCACCGTGATGTTGTGTTCGTTGTGGCCCGCATTGATCAATACCACCATGGGGGTCGCCTCGATGAGCAGTGACCTTACTAACGTTGCCCGTGTGTTGCGGCTGAGCTGGATTGAACAGGTCTTTAAGATTGCTATCCCTTCAGCGATGCCGATGATATTCACCGGCCTGCGCATCTCCTTGGGCATCGGCTGGATGGTGCTGATTGCGGCAGAGATGCTGGCGCAGAATCCGGGGCTGGGGAAATTTGTTTGGGATGAGTTTCAGAATGGCAGCTCCAATTCACTCGGGCGCATCATGGTGGCCGTCGTCACCATTGGCATCATCGGTTTTGTACTCGACTGGATGATGGTGACATTGCAGAAACTGGTATCGCATGAGAAAGAGGTGCGGTGATCCGTTGCTGGATCAGCGACCCATTCAGTATTCAGAACAAAGGAACAGTAAAAAATGAGCAACACCTATCTTGAATTGACCCAGGTCGCCATTGAATTTCCTACTAAGGGCGGTAGTTATCGTGCCTTGGATAATGTAAATCTGAGCATTGCCAAGGGCGAGTTTATCTCGCTCATCGGCCACTCGGGTTGCGGTAAATCCACCGTGCTCAACATCGTTGCGGGTCTTTATAAAGCCACCACTGGCGGTGTGCTGCTCGAAGGCAAAGAAGTGGATGAACCCGGCCCTGATCGCGCCGTGGTCTTTCAGAACCACTCGCTGTTGCCGTGGCTGACGGCCTATGAAAACGTTGAGCTGGCGGTAAAGCGTGTCTTCAAGGGTAAAAAGAGCAAGGTGGAGATGAAGAAATGGATCAATCACCACCTGGAGCTGGTGCATATGAGCCAAGCCGCTCACAAGCGGCCCTCTGAGCTTTCAGGCGGGATGAAACAACGTGTCGGCATTGCTAGAGCCCTGGCGATGCAGCCTAAGGTGTTGTTGATGGACGAGCCTTTCGGTGCACTCGATGCGCTGACCCGTGCTCATCTTCAGGACTCGTTGATGGATATTCAGAAGGATCTTAACAATACTGTCATCATGATCACCCATGATGTCGATGAGGCAGTGTTGCTCTCGGACCGTATTGTCATGATGACTAACGGCCCGGCCGCCACCGTGGGTGAAATTCTGGAGGTGAACCTGGAGCGCCCCCGCAACCGCGTCGAGCTGGCCGATGATCCCGCCTATAACCACTTGCGGTCCGAGGTGCTCAAGTTTCTCTACGAGCGCCACCGCAAACCGGATGAGAAAGTGGCATGATCTAAATAGACGGAGCCTGTGGGAGCGGGTGAGAGTATAGAGACGGGGGCTGCTTTGGCAGGTCTGCTGGCGTGCCGTGTGATATAAGGTGTGGGTTGCCAGTCATTGGCGCGCCCTACACTCTGTTTATTATTTATCCCGGATAACTGCCCCATGGAAATTCTAATCCTCGCTGCCCTGATTCTGTTGAATGGTGCCTTCGCTATGTCGGAAATGGCACTCATTACTGCCCGCCGCTTGCGGCTTGCCCGACTCGCAGAAGATGGCGACCGCTCGGCGGCGATGGCCATCAAGCTGGGCGAGCAGCCGACCCGCTTCCTCTCCACCATCCAGATTGGCATCACCTCGATCGGTATTTTGAACGGCATGGTTGGCGAGGCGGCACTGGCCACGCCGTTTGCGCTCTGGCTCCAGGGGCTTGGTATGGAGCAGCCATCCAGTGAGATTGGTGCCACGGTGCTGGTGGTCGTGATCATCACCTACATCTCGATTGTGGTGGGCGAACTGGTGCCAAAACGCATCGCTCAGATGAATCCGGAGAACATTGCGCGGTTGGTGGCGCGCCCCATGAATGCGCTGGCCGTTGCCTCGCGTCCTTTTGTCTGGCTGCTGATGCACTCCACTTCACTGTTATTGCGGCTGATTGGTTCCCGCGACTTGGGGGCGCAGGGTGTGACGGAGGAGGAGATTCACGCCATGTTGGAGGAGGGGTCGGAGTCGGGTGTCATTGATATGAGTGAGCACCAAATGGTGCGCAATGTCTTTCGTCTTGATGACCGTCAACTGGGCACCTTGATGGTGCCGCGTTCCGATATTGTTTGGCTCGATCTCAGTCGTCCGCTGGAGGAAAATCTGGCGCGCATGGCCGAGGCCGACCACTCTCGCTTTCCGGTGTGTCACGGTGGGCTGGGCGATATTGCCGGTATCATCTCCTCCAAACAGATATTCAACCAGACACTCAAGGGGGCCAAGGCCGACCTTACCCACCAGTTACAAACAGTGATCTACGTGCCAGAATCGCTTACAGGCATGGAGCTGCTCGACCAATTTCGTGCCTCCAGCAGCCACATGGTTTTTGTCATTGACGAGTACGGTGAAGTGCAGGGAATGGTCACGCTCCATGATGTGATGGAGGCGGTCACTGGTGAGTTTAAACCGAATCATGTTGACGACTCTTGGGCGGTGCAGCGCGAAGATGGCTCCTGGTTGCTTGATGGGCTGATCCCGATTCCTGAACTCAAAGATCGGTTGGCGCTGAAAAGCGTGCCTGAAGAGGCGCGTGGCCGTTATCACACCCTCAGCGGCATGGTGATGTGGCTGCTTGGCCGTCTGCCGCGTACTGGCGATATCGCTACCTGGGAGTCGTGGCGGTTGGAGGTGGTCGATCTCGATGGCAAACGTATCGACAAGGTACTCGCCAGCCGTGTGGCATCGACGGATTTAAGTGCCACGAGTGGCAGAGAGGGTTAAGTGCGATTGTGTTGGCGCTGACCAACGCAGTCTCTATCACCATAAAAAGTGGGGCAGGTTACATTTTCCATCACGTCATAAATAACGCTACACTGTGCCTCTCATATCACTCTAGGGCACATTATATGAACCGGATTTTTGCAATATTCGTCAGCCTTACACTAAGCAGCAGTCTCTATGCTGCCCCAGAGTTGAGCGGCAATCCCGATGAGCTGAGCCATTATCTGTTGGAGCAGCGCAAGATCGTCACCATTAACGGCAGCGCCACCGAAGAGGTGGAGGCCGATACTGCCATTGTCGCCATCACCGTGCGTACTAAAGACGCAAAGCTTAACGACGCACTGCAGGAGAATGAAAAGGCCCGTCAGGCGATTAAGGACAACCTGCAACAGGCTGGGATCGCTAACGACAAAGTCAAGGCCTCAAAATTCTCATCCAGTCCCAACTTCAGCTGGTTCCGCGATAAACCCTCCAGCTACGAGATCACCAATGAGGTAAAAATCACCATTAGTAATGAAGAGCAGCTGCGCGCGATTGCCAAGATTGTCGATGTGCAAAAGGATGTGCTGATGGGTGGCACCGAGTTCAAGGATTCACAAAAAGTGAGTCACGAACAGAAGGCGTTGCAAAAGGCGCTTGCTGAGGTGAAGTCTAAACAGAAACTTTACGAACAGAGCCTTGGCATTTTACTGACTCCGGTGCGCGTTTTGGATCAGAACGTTTACGCCCAGCGTCTGCAACAGATCAGGCCACAGACACGCGGCTACGCGCAACGCGACGATGTCGTCATGATGAAAAACATGGTGACCAGCGAAGCGTCGATGGAGCCGGAGCCCAGTGCTGACTTCGGCGCCATTGCCTACTCCGCCAATGCTGTCGTGGAGTTTATCGTTACTAATCCTCTGCCCAAGTAGATCTGGTGGTAATGGTAGGTTCTGCTACGGTCTGCAGTCGATCTATTTTGATGAAAAATTAATAAACAGAATTTTTTTACTTGCCAAGAGATATGGATTTCTAGATGAACTATTTTGAACGCAATGGTCAGCAGATACTGCGGTTATGGGTAATGCTGATGCTGTTGTTTTTTGTTGCTGCTAGCTACATGGCGGGCCACCGGGTTTATGAAGACCGGATATCGTCAGAGATGAGGCAGCAGGAGCGTCTTGACCCTAGCGCGAATGAAGAGGGTAAAACGGCCGTCAATAGCGCTGTACTCAATGGCGTTGATGCAGATAACTATAAAGAGGTTCGGGTTGGGATTTACGTCGATCGCATCGTTGAGATATCGACTAAGGCCACGGGCTGGACGGTCGATTTTTATATCTGGTTCAACTGGCAGGGTGATGGAATTCATCCAGGCGATTACTTTCAAGTCATTGATGGTGAGATTGAATCGAAAACCCAAGTGAAGACGTCCACGACGTTAGTCGATGGCGACACACATCACTATGCACTTTATCGAGTCACTGCCCGCATCACTAAATTTTTTAATGTGGTGCGCTACCCGTTGGATAATCATCTGTTGACCATCCGTATCGAGGATATGCAACACCCATGGCATGCCTTACGTTATGTGCCCGATGTGCATGGGGCAGAGTACAGCTCCAGGGTGGTAGTGCCAGGGTATCGGTTGCATGATGCCCAGATCATTAGCAAACCACACGCCTATAAAACCAATCGCGGCGACCCGATGATAGCGGCCGATACGCAGGCGGTATTTTCGCAGATCACCTATGGCGTCAAGATTGATCGGCCCGACTGGGGACTCTACTTTAAAATGATTCAGGGACTGTTTGCTTCGGTGGCGATTGCCCTGCTAGCCTTTATTCTCGGGCCGGCAGCGGGCGAGCGCATCGGATTGGGCGTTGGTGCTTTCTTCGCTGCGGTGGGCAGCAGTTACGTCAACCTGAGTGAGCTGCCTGGGGTAGGGATGGTAACCCTGATTGATATGACTAATGGCCTGACCATGGTGACTATTTTTCTCTCGATTATGGGCTCGGTACTCTCATCACGGATAGCCATCAATGAATCTCAATTGGCCATCGCAGAGCGCTTTGATCGCATCAGTCTGGTGATTTTTATGGTCGGCTTTACAGCGGTGAACATAGTGATGGCGTTGCTGGCATCAGCATGATTTATCTGGCGTATGCGATCAGGCCCCAACTAAATATTTGGCCCGCATAAATAGACGATACAGCAGCCGTGTCGTGAGCGTAATATAGGTAGAGCAGGTGAGTAATGGAAGGAATACTATAATGAAAAAAACGCTGCTTTTAATGATAACTTTGGGTTTGTTTTCTTGTAAGCATAACGACTCATCGCTGCCCTATACCAAGGTCTACAAAAGCGATAGCTCGATTCAATGTGAAAGTACTGGTATAGCTCTGGATGCCATGGCTATGGAGTTGGTTAATGCGGGGATTGACGTGGTCTGTGCCCAGAAAGGGGATGATGGACTTACCCGGATAACTGTGTGTGGTGCTGGCACAGGCATAATCAATGTCTATACGATCCACGCTTCAAACCTAGTTGATGCACAGGCTTTGGGGTTTAATCCAGTGAGTGAATTAAGTGAATATCAAGATCAGGAATGTAAATAGTACTGTCAGAAAATGGCGGATGAAATAGTCGAGCAGTCTTATTTTTGATCATCGGACAACCATTTTTTCATCATTGCTTTACGCTCGGCGGATAAGCCCACCACTTCTGTGCCGATGCACCTTCTATGTAACACGCGGCGACAATAAACGGGGGCAGGTCTTTCCTTTTTCATTTTTGGAAAAAGGCAAAATGAAAAATGAAAGACCTGCCCAATCTCTGTTAGCTCACTTCATCATTTTTTCCAGCTTGCCCTTATCCGCTGCGCTCGGACTATGGTTTATATTGAGGATAATGCCGGCAAAATCGCGCACCTCGGCAGGCGCAGCAGCATCATTCATCACTTTTTTGAGTTTATCGATGTCTTCGGAAGTCGGCTTGTGCTGCAGGTTGGCAATGGCCGTGGCCAACACACGCTCCTGCTCAGTGCTGCCCTTGTTGTCGACAATGCCTTTCAGCTTATTTTTTTCTGCGGCACTGGGGAAATGCTCCAAGTGCATCACAATTCCAGCCATCTCGCGTACCGCTGCGCTTGCCGCCAGTGTCGATTGCGCACCTAACATTAGCCCCAGTAGCGATACTACGCACAAAATATTTTTGCTTGTCATGACATATCTCCTTGTAGTGGATTAAAGTACAACAACCCCGAGCACAGCTCGATCAATCATCATAAACTTTCTTGCAGAAAATGGTAGAGCGATATTGCGCCTCACTAACCAGCGCTTCTTTTGCCAGCCGCAATAACTATAGAGCAAGGAGTTCTTGCGTTGGCACGTCTGTGAGTGCGAGTAGCAAGTCACACTCCGTTCAGGGCATTTCATTATCGTCGGGACACGTAGCCCGGCACGCTTGATGCACATACTCGCATGACGGCCCAGCTGCCCCGAGTTTACAGTGAGTGAATTAAGTTAATACCAAGATCAGGAGTGTAAATAACACTGCCCGAAAATGGCGGATGAAATAGCCGAGCAGTTTTATCCTAGATCACTGGATGATTTTTTTTTCATCATCGCTTTGCGCTCGGCGGTATAAGCCCGCTACTTTTGCGCGGGCGCACCCTCCATGTAACGCACGGCGGCAATAAATGTATCGATCATGAAGACGAAACAGATCAAGAATAGCCATTCACGTAAGCAATATAGCCCGCAGTTCAAGGGACAGTTATTGATACGCGCTGAAAAATCAGGGTGTTGCTAGGGTGGCACAGGATGCTGGGTTAGCAGCAGTCATAGTCATGCTGTACACATGACGTCCTAAACGTCGCCACAAATTTTTTCTGTGGACCCCAATCAGAAAAGCTGGGCCCACAGCTAATGGTATTAGCTATAGGCAGCCTCATTTTCACCACCAAATACCTCTAGTAGGCGTGGGATGAATTTTGATAATTCCAGCGTCATGATGCTGAAGTCGTTGTCGAAGGCGGCGTAGGGATCATCGCTGTCGATGTCGTTGTGCTGCTCCAGAATTTCATCGCCAAAGCGGAGTCGTTTGATCGATAGGTCATCCTGAATCACGCAGGTGACCTGCTCCTGCCAATCGATGGCGAGCTTGACGGCGCGTTTACCGGCATCGAGATGGACCTGGATCTCTTCGGTGGTTAGGTCTTGGCGCTTGCAACGGATGATGCCACCATCCTCAACCACATCACGCAGCTCGCATTCATCACCCAGGGTAATGTCGTGCGGCACGTCATTGCCATTCAGCCACTGGGTCATGATCGCGGATGGCGCCACGGTCAGACTGGGCGATACCGCCGGCAATGAGCCGATAGAACCGCGCAGATAGCTGAGCAGCTCTTCCGCCTTTTTGGCGCTACCGGCATTGACCACAATCAGATTTTCTTGTGGCGAGAGGTAGGCGAAGGTGAGGGTGGAGCGGGGGAAAGCCTTCGGCAGCAGACTAAGGATTACCTCCTCCTTGATCGTCTCGCGCTCCTTGCGCCGTACCGGTCGTCCCTGAGCGGCCTCGATCGCCTCGGCCTTTTCCTGCACCAAGTCACGGATGACTGGAGTGGGCAGAATCTTCTGCTCCTTGCGGGCGCAGATCATGATGCGGCCATTGCTGGCATGGGTCAGTTCGGTCCCGTCGCGCCCCAGCGGCGACACCCAGCCATAACTCGCCAGATCCAGTGTGCCGCACGGCTTAAAGGCGTGCTGCTCGAGCATCTCCGCCAGCGCTTCTGGTGTGTGAGTAAACGGCTTGGTAAGACGGTAGAGCTGGAGATTGGAAAACCACATGCGCTGAACCTCGGCTGCAAAAAGGAGGGGCATTATCCCCAATTAAGGGGTGAAGGGCCAGCTACTAGAAATAAGCGACTGCATAAATAGCAGCGACTATGTTTGTCTGAAAACTTTATTTAAACTAGTATCTATTGATCTAGCCACCTATTTAGTCGTTATTTTATCTATGTATTTGTTAATAAAGTAATATTAGTTATTTTATCTAGTCACTGTGCTAGTCAGTGTGTTTGCTGGGAGGTTTGTTGTATGCCTTTAACCATTAGAGAGTGCCTTGAGCGTAGCCCTGCCACTTCGAAGCAGTTGCAAGAGGCTGCGGGCATGAGCCAGACCGCCGTTTCGCGGCAGCTGCGGGCAATGGGCGATAGTGTCGTCAGATTACCGGGCGGCAAATCCACACAATATGCCATGACACGCAATGCCTTTGGTGGGGGTGACAAACTGCCTCTGTTAATGGTCGATGCCCATGGCAACAATACCGCCGTGGCGCTCATACGCCCGTTGCATCCGGGTGGATTTTTTGTCGAGCCATTAACAGGCATGCCACCGGTTTTATTGGGCGAGCGAGGCGATGGTTTATATGATGACTTGCCATTTTTTCTCGATGATCTGAGGCCCCAGGGATTCCTTGGGCGGCAGATTGCCGAAGTACTGGCTTCGCAATCCGAGGAGTTTCCGCGTGATCCGAGGCGCTGGAGCGCTGAGCAGGTTGGGCGTTACCTAGTATCCAATGGTGATGATCTGCCGGGGAACTTCAATTTTGGCCCGCAGGCCAATCTGCGTATTAAGCGTGAGCCAGTGGCGACTTCAGAAGAGGATTATCCTGCGCTCGCTGAGAGCGTTATGAATGGTATTATCCCTGGCTCGTCCGCTGGGGGGGAGCAGCCTAAGTTCACGGCGTTTTGTGGTGACCGCTCTGCCCATGTCATCGTCAAATTCTCACCCAAGGGGGATGATCCCGTCGCCCGGCGCTGGCGGGATATTTTGATTACCGAGTATCACGC
>JAYUTP010000296.1:0-5253 GCA_043755075.1 Tenderia sp. (SeqCode) | reverse complement strand
GTGACGACATGCAATACGTTTAGTAGCTGGCGTTTGTATTCGTGCATGCGTTTGACATGAATATCAAACAGCGAGGCTGGATTGACATTGATGTCGAGGCTCTTCTTGATCAATTCGGTCAGCCGTACTTTGTTGTTGTGTTTGATGGCTCTAAACTGTTCACGGAATTTTGCATCATCCGCCAGTGGGGTAAGTTTCTTCAGTTCATAGAGATCCGTGATCCAGTCCGTGCCGATTTTGCTGGTGATTAGTTTTGCGAGCTCCGGGTTGGCTTGGTTTAACCAGCGACGTGGCGTAATGCCATTGGTCATGTTGATGATCTTGCTGGGGTAGAAACGGTTAAAGTCGGAGAATATCGAACTCTTCATTAATTGAGTATGAAGGGCGGCCACACCATTGACTTTGTGGCTGCCTACGACGGCCAGATACGCCATGCGTACCCGTTTGCCATTGCTCTCATCGATCAACGACATGCGCTTTAGCAGATTAAAGTCGCCGGGGTAACGGTGCATCACCTCATCTAGAAAACGCTGGTTGATCTCGTAGATGATCTGCATGTGACGCGGCAATATTTTTTCAATCACGGCTACCGGCCAGCTTTCAAGTGCCTCTGGCAGCAGAGTGTGGTTGGTATAGGCGAAGGTTTGGGTGGTGATACCCCAAGCTTTATCCCAGGATAGATTATGTACGTCCATCAATATATGCATCAGCTCTGGGATCGCCAATACTGGATGGGTGTCGTTGAGCTGGATGGCGACCTTGTCCGGCAACAGCTCAAAGGTGTCGTGATGTTTTTGGTAGCGGTAGATAATATCTTGCAGTGAAGCACTGACAAAGAAGTACTGCTGCTTGAGGCGCAGTTCGCGCCCCATCTCGGTCGTGTCGTCGGGATAGAGTACCTTGGAGAGGTTTTCTGATTCGTTTTTGTCTTCTACCGCTTTGATGTAGTTGCCCTCGTTGAAGTACTTCAACTCGAAGTCGCGCGATGATTTGGCGGCCCAAAGGCGCATGTTGTTGACGGTGGTGGCGCCGTAGCCGGGGATGGGGGTGTCATACGCCATGGCCATGACATCGTCACTATCAACCCAACGGTAGTGTGTTTGGCCCTTTTCACCCGGGAAAGAGATGACGCGGCCGTTAAATTTGACCGAATAGATCACTTCGGCGCGTGGGAACTCCCAAGGATTGCCGTAACGGAGCCAGTTCTCCGGGTGTTCGACCTGGTAGCCATTTTCGATGCGTTGGTTGAACATGCCATATTCGTAGCGGATGCCATAACCGTAGCCCGGCAATCCGAGGGAGGCCATGGAGTCGAGAAAACAGGCCGCTAGACGGCCGAGGCCGCCGTTACCGAGGGCGGCGTCATTCTCCATCTCCTGAACTGCTTCCATGTCGACGCCGATATCACGCAGTGCCTTGGAAAATTCATCACCGGCCCCCAGGCTCAGGGCGCTATTCGTCAGGGTGCGGCCGATCATGAACTCGAGCGAGAGGTAATAGACTCGTTTGGCGTCTTGCTGATAGTAGGTACGCATGGTCTCCATCCAGCGTTCGATCAGTCGATCGCGAATTACCCAGGAGGAGACGTGATACCAGTCGCGCGGTGTGGCGGTGTAGAGGTCCTTGCCGGCCGAATATTCGAGACGATTGGTCAGGGAGTGTGTCAGTGATTTATGGTCCAGCCCCAAGTAGCTATATTTAAGAGCGGTCAAATTCCGTTTATCTTTCATGTTCATCCCCTTGGGAGTGGTGGCAAACCGGTTATTTTTTGTGGAATTAAGCGATTGCTTAGCCGCAACGCGCTGCCCATATCAGCGGCCAAATCTGGGCCTGCTTGAGGAGGGTGCTGCGAGACCATCAAAGCCATAACTGGAAAATATGCCAGAGGAGCTTGCCGGTAGCGCTGGGTTTAGGTATGATGCCGGGCTCTTTCGCACGGTAATTGTGTGAAATTCGATTTGAATGAGAGGTTCAATGCCATGAAAGCGGACATTCATCCCGCCTACCAAGTAGTAGAAGTGACCTGCAGTTGCGGTAATGTCTTTATGACCCGTTCAACGCTGAGCAAGAAAGAGCTGCATCTGGACGTATGTTCCAGTTGCCACCCTTTCTACACCGGCAAGCAGAAGATCGTTGACACCGCTGGTCGTGTAGACAAGTTCCGCCAGAAGTACGGAATGAAGTAATCGCAGAAATGCATAGACTCGCGGGTCTAAGAAGGGCGCCTCAGCAGGGCGCCTTTTTTGTTTTATGGGTGTTGATGTTTGCGTTGCCGCTGTTGGCCGAGGCCGGAGGGCAGTGCCTGTCCCTGCGTGCCGATGAGTGGGTTCGGGTGAGTTATGTTTATGATGGTGATACGGTAAAGCTCGACGATGGCCGTAAAGTTCGCCTCATCGGCATCAACGCCCCTGAGATTGGCCAGGGTGGTGCGCCTGCGGAGCCGTTGGCTGAGCCGGCACGTCAAGCGCTGCAGCAGTTATTGCTCGGACAGGAACGGGTAGCGTTGCGCTTCGAAGTGGGGCGCGAGGATCGTTATGGGCGGTTGCTAGCTCACTTCTATCTTGCCGATGGGAGCACGCTTCAGGAGCATCTGCTGGAGCGGGGATTGGTGGCGGCGGTAGCCATTGCGCCGAATGTCGCTAACCTTGATTGCTATCTTGCAGCTGAGTTGCGGGCTGAGGGCAGGGGGATTTGGCAGCAGCCGCGTTTTAGCGCGATTGAGACCGATCAGTTGTCGCGCTCGGCCCGTGGTTTTTACACGATTCAAGGCCGGGTAGAGCGGATTGGTGAGAGCCGCCAAGCGTTGTGGCTCAACTTTACTAACAATGGGGCCAACAAGATTGCGGTGCGGATCGACAAGCGGGATCTTCCCTATTTTGATCCCCGGTTTGATGCTAAGACATTGCGTGGTAAAAAGATCCGCGTCCGTGGTTGGTTGTCTGAATGGCGCAGTGAATTGCAGATGCGCGTCTATCATCCCGCGATGCTGCAACCGCTGGATTGATGCCGGGCGATGGCCGCTTACTAAATTCGCGTTATTTACGCTGTGCTGAAGCGTTACAATGGCAGGTCGATCACAGCCTTGTGGCAGCCTTGCCGGGGCAAACGTTTTGGAAGGAGCTGGACCATAATATGAGCAACGACTTGAAGCAGCGCGCCTTGAAGTATCATGCCGAGCCGGTACCCGGCAAGATCGCCACGGCCATCACCAAGCCTTGCCGGGATCAGAAAGATCTCTCGTTGGCCTACACTCCCGGAGTGGCGGAGCCGGTACGTGAGATTGCCAGAGATAAAGCGAATGCCTATCTCTACACCGGCAAGGGCAATCTGGTGGCGGTGATTACCGATGGAACGGCGGTGCTTGGGCTTGGCAATGTTGGCGCGTTGGCAGGTAAACCGGTGATGGAGGGCAAGGCGGTGCTGTTCAAAAAATTCGCCAATATTGATGTCTTTGATATCGAGGTGGATGCCGAGTCGCCCGAGGCCTTTATCGATACCGTCGTCCGCATCGCCCCCACCTTTGGCGGCATCAACCTGGAAGATATCGCCGCCCCCCACTGTTTTGTGATCGAGAAGGCGCTGCAAGCGCGGCTCGATATTCCGGTTTTCCATGATGACCAGCATGGCACTGCCATTATCATCGCCGCTGGTCTGCTTAATGCCTTGGAGTTGCAGGGTAAGTCGATTGAGACGGCGCAAATTGTCTGTGTTGGTGCGGGTGCCGCTGGCATCGCTTCTATGACGCTGTTGCGCGAGCTGGGAGCGACACATGGCAACATCATGCTGGTAGATCGTACTGGCGTGGTTCACTCTGGTCGCAGTGACCTGAATGAGTACAAGCGCGAGTTTGCGGTTGAGACCGACAAACGCACGTTAGCGGATGCTTTGAACGGTGCGGATGTTGCTATCGGCGTCTCTGGCCCTGATATCTTTACCGCCGAGATGCTCATGACGATGGCGGCCAAGCCAGTGGTGTTCGCCCTCTCCAATCCTGATCCCGAGATCCGCCCCGAGATTGCGCTCAAGACGCGCGATGATTTGCTGATGGCCACCGGTCGCAGCGACTACCCCAACCAGGTCAACAATGTGCTTGGGTTCCCGTTTATATTCCGTGGCGCGCTGGATGTGCAGGCACGGACTATTAATGTAGAGATGCAGATTGCGGCAGTTGATGCTCTGCGGCGTTTGGCCCATGAGCCAGTGCCGCAAGAGGTGCTGGAGTGTTATGGTCTCTCGTCATTGAGTTTTGGCCATGACTACATCATCCCCAAACCGATCGATCCGCGCCTGATCGATTGGGTGCCGCCCGCGGTGGCAAAGGCCGCCGTTGAGAGTGGCGTGGCACGGCGTGCTTATCCAGAGCACTATCCTGCGTGTGATTAAGATAATGGCCGTTCACTGCCGTTAAGCAATTACATCATCAGACTGAAGAGAGAGACTATCCGTTATGACTAAAAGAGAGACGGTGACAGTTACCGATAATGTGACAGGAAAAAGTATCGAACTGCCGATTCAGCGTGGCACTCATGGCCCAGGCGCGGTCGATATCACAGGCCTTTATCGCGAACTGGGTTATGTCAGTTTTGACCCCGGTTTTGTTGCCACCGCCAGCTGCCGTAGCGCCATCACTTATATCGATGGTGAGCAGGGGCAGCTGTTTTATCGTGGCTACCCCATTGAACAGCTGGCGGCTAAGAGCTCTTTCCTTGAGGTGGCCTATCTGATGCTCTATGGCGAGTTGCCGCAGCAGGATTCGTTGGATAAATTTGTCGGCACAATCACCCGCCACACTATGATTAATGAGGGGCTGAAGAGTTTTTATCGGGGCTTTAATCATGACGCCCATCCGATGGCGATCATGGTCGGTGTGGTGGGGTCGCTGTCGGCCTTTTATCATGGTTCGATCGATATCCGTAATCCGCAGCACCGTGAGGTTGCGGCCCACCGCCTAATCGCCAAGATGCCAACTATTGCGGCAGCCTCTTACAAACACTCCATCGGCGAACCGTTTGTCTACCCGAAAAACTCACAGTGCTATACCGGCAATCTGCTCAATATGATGTTCTCGGTACCGTGTGAAGAGTACGAGGTTGACCCGATTGCCAAGAAGGCGCTCGATCTGATCTTTATCCTCCATGCCGATCATGAACAGAACGCCAGCACCTCCACCATTCGCTTGGCGGGTAGCTCGGCGGCCAATCCGTTTGCCTGTGTCGCTTCAGGTATTGCGGCGTTGTGGGGGCCGGCCCATGG
>JAYUTP010000295.1:0-5088 GCA_043755075.1 Tenderia sp. (SeqCode) | reverse complement strand
GTCTGGATATGGGCCTCACCCTCGACCTTGACCAAATCATAGAGAGGCAATGGCAGTTTGCGCGATTGCATAAACTCTTGCAGCCGAGTTTTGGGATCTTTGAGTTCATCCTCCGGCGAGACGCTTCCAAGCCGGTCTTGATAGAGCCCCAACACCAATGGCTTGGCAGCATCAAAACCACCGTCAAGATAGACCGCGCCGATCAACGCCTCAACTGCACAGGCCAGGATAGAACCGCGACGGAAACCACCGCTCTTCAACTCGCCCGAGCCAAGACGAATGTAGTCACCCAGCACCAACCCCTTGCCGATCTCGGCCAAGGTATCCCCCTTCACCAGGGTTGCACGCAAGCGGGTGAGGTCACCTTCGCTGGCGGCGGGGAAACGGCGATAGAGCTCCTCAGCAATGACACAGCCAAGAATGGCATCACCAAGAAATTCGAGACGTTCGTTATTGTGATGACCGACACTGCGGTGAGTTAATGCCTGCTCAACCAGAGAGGCGTCTTGAAAGCGGTAGTTGAGCGCCCGCAGCAATCTGTCAAATGAAGGGTTCAAGCAGCCACTACTTTTTTAACTCAACCGAGTTCTTGTCGAATTTGACCACAGCATCAACATTGGCAAACATCGGCACCCGAGCTTCATAGTCGAT
This sequence comes from Tenderia sp. (SeqCode), assembly GCA_043755075.1. Classification (GTDB taxonomy): domain Bacteria; phylum Pseudomonadota; class Gammaproteobacteria; order Tenderiales; family Tenderiaceae; genus JAKFXL01. The sequence goes on along the minus strand of JAYUTP010000295.1, from coordinate 4,437 downwards.
GGCAACAGTACGGCCAGAGGCCGTTTTAGTGATCGCGATATCTGATTCCTTCACAAAATCGACATCATCAACCTCGAGCTTTTTCAGAATCAGCTGTTTAATTTCCTTGTCTGTTGCCGCTTCGGCACGGGTGTCGGTCGTAAGATTTTTTAGCGCCGCTTCCACCTTGAAGTGGGCAAAGTAGCTAGGGATCAGTTTGATGGCAATCATCGCTACAAATCCTACCAGCACTACAATCATCAATATGCTAATGGCGGTCATGCCATGCTGTGATTTTAGTCTGTTCTGCATATAGACTCCTCTGGATTCATTTCTAGGGCATCAGCCATCAATGGATCGTATTGCCAATGCGTTCCCACGACACTCGGTTCTGGACACTGTCCCAGTTCATCCAGATCATAAAAGCCTTACCAACCAGATTTTCTTCTGGTACAAAACCCCAGTAACGACTGTCATTACTGTTGTCACGATTATCGCCCATAACAAAATAGTGGCCTGCAGGTACCGCAAACTCACCATCAACCGACGACCGCCCAGCCTGCAACAAAATCGAGTGCTCAACCTCACCCAACTTTTCCGTACGTTGTTCTGCGCCGTTCATGGAAAGGCCCGCCCCAGCAGACGTATAAATACCCACCTGTTGTTGTCGGACGAGTTGGCCATTTACATAAATCTGGCGGCCGTAATAGGAGATGGTATCGCCGGGCAGGCCTACCACACGTTTGATGTAATCCACTGACGGTTCTTTGGGATAACGAAATACCACCACATCTCCGCGTACGGGCTCATTTATTTCCATTACCTTGGTATTAAGTGCCGGCAGACGGATGCCATAGGTAAATTTATTGACCAGAATGAAGTCTCCCGCCAACAGCGTCGGCATCATCGACCCCGAGGGGATGCGGAATGGCTCAACCAGAAACGAGCGCAGGATCAGTACCGCCAAGATCACCGGGAAGAAAGAGCGGGCATACTCCACCAGCACTGGCTCACGGTAACTATTTTCAATCACTTTGGGCTCTGCGCCCTCGGCCTTGAGTTTTGCCAACCCCACATCACGTTTCGGTTTCCAGAGCAGTGAGTCGAGTCCCCAGACCACGCCCGTGACCAGAACCGCTACTACCATGATTGTTGCGAAATCGAAATTCATCTATTTTTTACCCACGTCTAGTACTGCCAAGAAGGCCTCCTGCGGAAGCTCTATTTTACCCACCATCTTCATCCGTTTTTTACCCGCCTTCTGCTTTTCGAGCAGTTTGCGTTTACGGCTGGCGTCGCCACCATAACATTTGGCAAGCACGTTTTTACGCAGGGCCTTGATGCTGCTACGAGCGACAATTTTGGTGCCGATGGCGGCCTGAATGGCAACATCAAACATCTGTCGCGGTATCACCTCTTTCATCCGTTCAACGAGGGCACGCCCCTGGAATTCAACCTTGTCGCGATGAACAATCACCGCCAGGGCATCCACAGTTTCGCCGTTGATCATGATGTCGAGCTTGGCCAGATCGGCATACTGGTAACGTTTGAATTCATAGTCGAGTGAGGCGTAACCACGCGAGACCGATTTGAGTTTGTCGAAAAAGTCGAGTACCACCTCGTTCAATGGCAGCTCATAGGTCAATGAAACCTGACTGCCGACGAAGAGCATACTCTTCTGCACGCCACGCTTCTCGATACAAAGCCCGATCACATTACCGAGATACTCCTGCGGCATCAACAGATGGGCCTCGATGATTGGCTCGCGGATTTCGGTAATGTAGTTGGGAGCCGGTAGCTTGGCTGGATTATCGACCAGCAATACCTCGCCCTTTGTGGTCACCACCTCATAAATCACGGTCGGCGCCGTGGTGATCAGGTCGAGATCATATTCACGTTCGAGACGTTCTTGGACGATCTCCATATGCAACATACCGAGGAAGCCGCAACGGAAACCAAAACCCAGCGCTAGCGATGTCTCTGGCTCGTAGAAGAGTGCCGAATCGTTGAGGCGTAGCTTGGCGAGCGCGTCGCGCATATCCTCATAATCCTCAGAGGAGGTTGGAAAAAGCCCTGCAAAGACACGCGGCTGCACCTGTTTGAAGCCGGGCAACGGCTCGATGGAGGGGCGATCAGCACGGGTGATGGTATCACCCACAGGGGCACCGTCGATCTCTTTGATGCCGGCGATAATAAAACCGACCTCACCCGCCTTCAGCTCGGCAGTATCGACACGCTTGGGGGTGAATATACCCACGTGGTCAACCAGATGCTGGCGCCCAGTTGACATCACTAGAATCTTGTCTTTCTTGCGCAAGGTGCCGTTTTTGACTCGCACCAGAGAGACCACACCAACATAATTATCAAACCACGAGTCAATGATCAGCGCCTGCAGCGGCGCATCGGGATCGCCCTGCGGCGGCGGAATCCGTTTAACAATCTCCTCAAGCAGCTCATCCACGCCAAGACCGGTCTTGGCACTGACTCGCGGCGCATCGGCGGCACCAACACCAATAATGTCTTCAACCTGCTGAATTACGCGCTCAGGATCTGCGGAGGGCAGATCAATCTTATTCAGTACAGGCATCACTTCCAGTCCCTGTTCAATAGCGGTATAGCAGTTGGCAACACTCTGGGCTTCAACTCCTTGAGCGACATCCACCACAAGCAACGCCCCTTCGCAGGCCGCCAACGAACGCGAAACCTCATAGGAAAAATCAACGTGACCAGGTGTGTCGATGAAATTGAACTGGTAGAGCTGACCGTCTCTGGCTTTATAGGATAACGTGACGCTCTGCGCCTTAATCGTGATGCCGCGCTCACGTTCAATGTCCATGGAATCCAGCACCTGAGCCTCCATATCACGCTCGGCAAGGCCCCCGCACATCTGAATAAAGCGGTCAGCCAGAGTCGATTTGCCGTGGTCGATATGGGCGATAATGGAAAAATTTCGGATGTGCTTCATTCAGACTCTTTTTTAACTTCATCATGACAACGCCAGTATGGCGTTCTTTTTTGCGGCGCAATTCTAACCGAAATTGAGCCTCGGCATATATACCCATCAAAAATCCATAAAAAAAATAGGGAGCTGATATTCAGCCCCCCCCGTTTACTCTATATTAGATATAACGGTTATTTTTCAGGTACTTTCAGCGCGAGAAAGACTGCGCCATCACGCCGTTGCAAGAGGATTGCCACCGGTTTTCCTGCCGTCAACCCGGCAGTCACATCCCGAAACTGCTTGGTATCACCAACCTTGACGTTGTTGATCATCACCACCACATCGCCCTCACGGATACCCGCTTCACGCGCAGGGCCGTTACCGACCTGAGTCACCAACACCCCCTGATTGTCGCTCAACCCCAACTCCTTGCGCTGTTCCGGCGTCAGATTGTCGATTTGAAGTTTAAGGCGTTCAACCTCAGCACCACGAGCCTTCGATTCATCGCCGCCATCAGCACCTGCCAGATCTTCTTCTGTCGGCAATTCACCGATGGTAACTGTCAGTATCTGTGGCTTGCCTTCGCGAATCACCTTGACCTTGACCGGTTTGTTGATCGGCGTTACACCCACCATCGGGGGTAATGCCGCCGAAGTTGGGACGTTGCGACCATTAAATTCGACGATAACATCGCCCACTTTGAACTTGCCCTTCTCCGCCGGACTGTCAGGCAATACCTGAGAGACCAACGCCCCTTCAGGTTTATCCATGCCGAAGGATTGAGCCAGTTCGCGGCTCACATCCTGAATCAGCACCCCGAGCCAACCACGGCTGACATGACCACCATTTTTAAGCTGCTCGACCACACCCATCGCCAAATCGATGGGAATAGTGAACGAGAGCCCCATAAAACCGCCAGTGCGACTATAAATCTGTGAGTTTATCCCCACCACCTCACCGTTAAGGTTAAAGAGTGGACCACCAGAGTTACCGGGGTTGATCGCCACGTCAGTCTGAATGAAGGGTACATAGTTTTCATTAGGCAGGTTGCGCCCCAACGCGCTGACAATACCCGCTGTGACGGTGTGATCGAAATCAAACGGTGAACCGATGGCCAACACCCACTCCCCCACCTTCAACTTTTTGGAGTCACCAATTTTAACTACCGGCAGATCACTAGCATTGACCTTTATCAACGCCACATCACTGCGTTTATCACTGCCCACCAGCTTAGCCACCAGCTCACGACGATCACTAAGGCGGACGATGATCTCATCCGCTTCGCTGACCACATGGTTATTGGTCAAAATGTAACCGTCCTTAGAAATAATAAAACCCGAACCGAGGGAACGACCACCCTCGGGCTCATTATTTGGGTTCTGCTCAAAGAAGCGACGAAACAACTCATCAAACGGCGTGCCTTCAGGCATGCCAGGGATCCGGCCACCATGAGGCATGCCATTGCCTTTGCTGCTGGGTTTGACTTTTTGCGTGGTGCTGATGTTAACGACAGCAGG
>JAYUTP010000294.1:0-2630 GCA_043755075.1 Tenderia sp. (SeqCode) | reverse complement strand
AGAAGATATTGACACTGGCCGACAAAGGCCAAATCGGCGATGAATTTTGTGGCTGGTTTTGTTACTTGGCCATACTCCGCGCCCTTGGTGTAAAATGGCGGCCTTTAATTGATACTGATCTGATAGTGAGTTCTAAATTTTCGGTAAGGAGTGGTTATGACAACGGGTGCAACGAATGTCCATTGGCATGCGGGCGTGGTGGGGCGTGATGCTCGCCAGAAGCTGAATGGTCACAACAGCGCCATTCTCTGGTTCACTGGACTTTCTGGCGCCGGTAAATCAACGCTGGCCCATGCCGTTGAAGACAAACTCTATCAGCTTGGGCATCACACCTATGTACTGGATGGCGATAATGTCCGTCATGGACTTTGCAAGGATCTAAGTTTTGCCGATAAGGATCGTACTGAAAATATCCGCCGCATCGGCGAAGTGGCCAAACTCTTTGTTGAGGGCGGCGTGCTGACACTGACTGCATTTATATCCCCCTTCCGTTCAGATCGTGACGCGGTGCGTTCTTTGATGGCAGAGGGTGATTTCATTGAGGTCTATTGCCAGTGCGATCTCTCGGTCTGTGAAGAGCGTGACGTGAAGGGGCTCTACAAAAAGGCGCGCGCCGGAGAGATCCCATTTTTCACCGGCATCGCTTCACCTTATGAAGAGCCGCTCAATGCCGAGATTGTGGTCAACACCGGAGCCCAGTCGCTTGAGGCGAGTGTCGCTCAGGTAATTGCTGCGCTTCGGGCGCGCAACATCATTCCAGCAGTCTAATTTTCATTATGAGTCTGGTCATTAAGCTAGGCTCGTTCCCAAAATCAAAGAATAACTAAATATGTTTGGTCTTTATCCACTGCTCAGACCCCTAGCCTTCCGTTTTGATGCGGAAACAGCGCATCACATGACGCTTACCGCACTGAATATGGCGTATAAACTTGGGATGCTGAAAGCGGCAACCACAGTGCAGTCAGCGCAGCCGCAGAGCATTGAGGTGATGGGGCTTAAGTTCCCAAGTGTTGTCGGTTTGGCCGCTGGGCTGGATAAAAATGGCGATTATATCGATGCCCTAGCGGCCCTCGGCTTTGGTTTTATCGAGGTGGGAACAGTGACGCCGCGGCCTCAACCGGGCAATCCCAAGCCACGCCTGTTCCGGCTCCCTGAGGCTCGGGCAATCATCAATCGGATGGGTTTCAATAATCTTGGCGTGGACCACCTAATCGATCAGGTTAATAGCTGTCGTTACGATGGCATTATCGGCATCAATATTGGCAAAAACTTCGATACCCCGATTGAGCGCGCCGTCGATGATTATCTGATTGGGCTCGACAAGGTCTACCCCTTTGCCAGTTATGTCACAATCAATATATCCTCGCCTAATACTGCCAATCTGCGCGACCTGCAATCAAAGGAGCAGCTCGGTGGTCTGCTGGGACCATTGAAGGAGCGGCAGCAGCAGCTTCAGCAGCAATATCAAAAACATGTACCGCTGGTATTGAAGATTGCGCCCGATATGGATGATGAGGCACTTGCCGCAGTGGCTGAGTCACTGCTGGCATTTGATATTGATGGCGTGATTGCCACCAACACCACACTCTCGCGCCAAGGGGTAGAGCACGTTTGTCATGGTAATGAAACGGGTGGTCTGAGCGGCGCGCCGCTGACGCAACGTTCTACTGCGGTGGTTAAAACGCTCTACCAACAGCTCGGTGAGAAGGTGCCGATCATCTCTGCGGGCGGCATCATGTCTGCTGCCGATGCCCAGGCCAAACTCGATGCTGGCGCCAAACTGGTGCAGGTCTACAGCGGTCTGATCTACCAGGGGCCGCCGCTGGTGCAAGAGATCATCAGCCAGTGCCGCAGCGTATGACGTCTGCTATCCAAATCGATAACGTCCATAAACACTATGGCAAGGTGCACGCCCTGCAGGGGATGTCGCTGAGCATTCAGCAGGGCGAATTTTTTGGCCTGCTGGGCCCTAATGGTGCTGGCAAGTCGACACTGATTAATATCATCGCTGGTCTGACACGCATGGACAGTGGCCATGTCAGCGTGATGGGCCATGATGTGGTGACGTCGTATCGACAGTCGCGCAATGCGCTTGGCGTGGTGCCGCAGGAGCTGGTCTATGATCCATTTTTCAATGTGCGCGAGCTGCTGCGGATTCAGGCCGGTTACTTCGGTAAGGGCAAGGAGATTGAGCCCTGGATTGACACCTTGCTCGAGGGCCTCAAGCTCACCGACAAGGCTGATGTCAACATGCAGGCGCTCTCAGGGGGAATGAAGCGTCGGGTCTTGATTGCCCAGGCACTGGTCCATAAACCACCGGTGGTGATTCTCGACGAGCCAACCGCTGGTGTCGATGTTGAACTGCGTAACTCGCTCTGGCAATTTGTGCAGATGCTGCATCGCGAAGGTCATACCATTGTATTGACCACCCACTATCTGGAGGAGGCTGAGAATCTCTGCGAGCGTATCGCCATCATTAACGAGGGGGCGATTATCGCGCTCGACAGTAAAGCGGCGCTGCTGGAACGGGGGGTCGGAAATACCTGCAAAGTCAGTATTACCCTAGCGCAGCCGTTGTGCGAAATTCCTGCCGCACTGCAAGACAAAATCAAAATCCATGAGCAGAACCA
>JAYUTP010000293.1:0-2340 GCA_043755075.1 Tenderia sp. (SeqCode) | reverse complement strand
CCACATCACACAATCACCCCGGACGTAGGGTGCGCACCGCGCACCCTTTCGTTCACGTCACCACCGAGCCCGTCTCGTAATGGGTTTTATTTATCGCCCTGAGGATTGGTGCACGGTGTGCACCCTACACGGCTCATCCCCAGCGTAGGGTGCGCATTGCGCACCATTCATGTTCCGTCACCATCATGCCCACCACGAAGCGGGATTATTCATCGCCGGAGGATTGATGCACTACCCGGCTTGCTATGTATGTGCACAATGCAAGACCTGACCCCGCTCAACGCTATCTGGCTACACGGTTGTAGTTCACATACAAAACTCCATTCTGCATATCAGCACTGAATCGATACATATGCGATAACGCATATGTATGCACGAAAAAGAATTTCGGTAGTAAAAACATGCTTAGAACATAAACAAATGAACTATTTCTATCCCCATCTGTTTTGATACCATCATGATAATTACTTTCTGAAATATCATTATCCTCTTCAAGCAATGGAAGCAATTTGTTTATCAATTTTTGCCTCCAACTACTACGAACAACCACCCGCACCATTGAAGAACCATCATCAATCAGATGCTGACACATAGATGAGAATCCTTTAGATGGATAATAGATCGTGGTGATTTTATTCTTCACCGCCACCTCCATTCTTATCTTTGAAAACGCACAACAAATAATAACTAGTACATGCGGCACCACAAACACCAACCTTTACCGCAACAGGACCTGGACATCTGGGCGTACACAATGACATACACATTTTGAACTGGGCATTACAATCCTTGGTTCTCGCGGGGTTCTGCACTGGCGCAGGTACAGGCTTTTGTGGAATTCCACCTGGTGGCTTGGGCTGAGGAGGGTTGTTTGGATCCAGCTTAGGATTATTCGAATCAATAGGCGGTTCAAAATCAATCGTGCCTTTCGTGTCAATTCTCATCAACGGACTTGCACTAGCGTATAGATAAGTGTTCAAGCCACCTTGAAGACCATATGAGTCGCTTTGAATATAGCGACCAATTTCTGGATCGTAATCACGTGTGGCGTTGTAGTGAAGTCCTGTTTCGCTATCAAAATACTGCCCCGGAAACCTCAAGTTATAAGCAAACCTATTCCCATCACCATCCACATCGTCATTCGCGGCGGTGGTGCCGAAGGGTTCACTCGCCCATGACCAGTAGGTTTTGTTGGTCACGTCTGTGATGGCTCTGGGGGTGTTCAGATGGTCGGCGTGGATGTAGTAGACGTTGCTGTTTTTGAGTACGGCGATGGGCAGGTTGCCGAGGTAGAGTGTTTCTTGAATGGCGTTGCCTGTTGTGTTGTATTCGCCGATGAGTTGGCCTTGTTGGTCATAGACGAAGTGTGTTGTGCCGCCTGCGGTGTGCAGGGTGGGGTTGATTTTGATGTTGATGCAGACGAGGTCTTGTACGTTGACTTGGCTGTCTTGGTTGCAGTCGGCGTCGTTGCTGGCGGGGGTGCCGAGGATATGGTCAAGGATGAGGCTGTAGTCTTGGGCGTTGATGAGGCCGTCGCCGTTGGCGTCTCCGGCACGGGTATTGGTGACATCAATGCCGGGGAGGGTTTTGCTGACGCGCTGACCGAGGCCGTTGTGTGCGTAGCTGACGCCACTGTTGAGGCCGACGAGGCGATTGCGGGCGTCGTAATGGTAGCCGTTGAGGCCGTCGCTGGTGAGGTTGCCGTTGTTGTCGTGCTGATAGCTTTTGCAGTTGGCGCTTTGCAGGCGGTTGTTGTTGATGGCGGTGGTGTAGGGGTTGAGTACGCCGTTGAGTGTGGCGCTGTTGCGGTTGCCGTTGGCGTCGTAACTATACCCTTGGATTCCCTGCGGTCCGCTGGCGCGGGTGAGGCGGTTGAGATTGTCGTAGCCGTAGCTTTGGTTGTTGGCGGGGTTGCCAATGGTTTGCTGTGTGATGAGGTTGCCGGTGTTGGCGTAGTTGAGTTGTTGGGCGGTGTTGCCTAGGGTGTAGCGGCTGAGTTGGCCGTCGAGGTCATACTGTCGGCTGATGCTGTTGGCGCTGCTGCCGAGTTGCCAGCCGGTGGTGGGGCCAAAGGGGTCGTAGCTGATGTTGTTGAGGGCGATGACGCCATCGATGGTGATCTGGCTGACTTTGCCATTGCTGTAGCCGTAACCGACCACTTTGCCGCTGGGGTAGGTAATCTGGTCGAGCTGACCGGCGCTGTTGTAGCGGTAGGCGATGGCCAGCACGAGGCCGTTGATGGTTTGGGTTTTGGCGGTGATGCGGCCATGCAGATCGTATTCATAACCGATGCTGCCGCTGGTGCCGGCATCAGTGCCAGTGTCGATGATGGCGCTGAGT
>JAYUTP010000292.1:0-7306 GCA_043755075.1 Tenderia sp. (SeqCode) | reverse complement strand
TCAGCCCCAAACACCGTTACCACCGCCACGCCATCATCAGAAAGCGGAACCATGCGGGCATAGAAGATAGCTCTTGGCATGTTGGTAACGGCCAAGCTGCCATCGGCACGCAACAGGGCTGCACGGCCAAAGCCCCCCGCACACTCAGGGGCGAGCAAAAACAGAACTCCTGACGGCACCGAAACCTGAGCTGTTACCAGCCCCTGTAGTGGCACCGGGACACTTGAAGCCACACCCGTTGCCGGATTCCATGAGCGCTTGATGACAGACATGCGGTGGCAACGAGCCCCAGACGGGGTGAAGGAGACCTTAGAGTCGTAGCCGTTTGTAACCCAGGTGACTTCACCACGTTTGTCCACGATGGCCGACTCCAAATCGGACGGACGCATCCATGGGGAGGAAGGCAACGGCGGCACCGCTCCGGCGGGCGAGGGCGCAGCCACTACATGGCTGGTTAGAACAATCGCTAACGTGACAAACACTATTCTATTGAGCAACGGTGAAAACATCCTGCGTTCGACGTTGGGGTGATGACCTTACTGTCCGTGAAAAATATCCCCAATATTAACCACGGTATCTATCCTGCCAATTACCGTGGCCGCTTGAACTGCTTACGCGCCGCGTCGATCTTGCCCCTGATCACACAATCGTGCACATGATCATTGATCAGCCCCATCGCCTGCATGAAGGCATACACCGTCGTCGGGCCGACGAACTTCCAACCCCGCTTCTTCAACTCCGTCGACAAGGCGACCGATGCGTCAGAGGTCGAGGCCGTCTGCGGCTCCGCCAGCGCCTTTGAGTCTGGCTCATAACGCCAGAGGAAGGCCGCCAGCGACCCCTCCTCCTGCACCAGCATCTGCACTTGGCGCGCATTGTTGATCACTGCCTCAATCTTGCCACGATGACGGACGATTCCCGCATCCTTGAGCAGACGTTCGACATCGCGTTCGTCAAAACGGGCGATTTTATTGAAGTCGAAACCATGAAAAGCGGCGCGGAAGTTCTCACGCTTGGCCAAAATAGTGCGCCAACTGAGTCCCGACTGAAAACTCTCCAAGCACAATTTTTCAAACAAACGCCGGTCGTCATCGACCGGAAAACCCCACTCGTTATCGTGATAAGCCAGAAACTCGGGGGCAGCGCCACACCACTGGCAACGCGTCTCACCATCGGGGCCTTCTATCGTCGCGCTCATCGCTTAACTTCCTCCATATTTTCCCACACAAATAAGTGAATCTTCCGTGGCAGTCTACAGCGATCATCCCCCCGAAGTAACTCAAGCCCACGACAGGATTACGGCTTTATAACGGCAAATAGGGTAAAATCTCGCCATTCCCGCTTTAAAAAACCAACAAAACGAGGTGTTTAAGTGCTAGAAGCCTACCGTCAACACGTTGCCGACCGCGCCGCCCAAGGGCTGCCCCCTTTACCACTGAGTCCTGAACAGACCGCTGCCCTGGTAGAGCTGATTAAAAACCCACCTGTGGATGAAGGCGATTTTTTGATGAATATGCTGGTGGAGCGTGTGCCCGCTGGGGTTGACGATGCCGCCTACATCAAGGCCGCTTTTCTTGCCGCCGTCACTACGGGCGAGGCTAAATCACCGCTGTTGGATGCGGTCCGCGCCACCGAGCTACTCGGCACCATGCTCGGCGGTTACAACATCCATCCACTGATAAACCTGCTCGACGACGCCAAGCTGGCCGCCATCGCCGCCAAGGTATTGTCAAAAACCCTGCTGATGTTCGACGCCTATCACGACGTCATCGCCAAGGCCAAGGCCGGTAACGCCCACGCGCAATCGGTGGTGGATGCCTGGGCCAACGCGGCCTGGTTTACCGACCGCCCCGAGTTGGCCAAAGAGATCAAGGTCACCGTCTTCAAGGTGCCGGGCGAGACCAATACCGACGATCTCTCCCCCGCCTCTGAGGCGTGGAGCCGCCCCGACATCCCGCTGCACGCCAAGGCGATGCTGGTCGCCATGATGCCGGATGCGATGGAAAAGATCACTGAACTAAAAAAGAAGGGCCACCCGCTGGCCTATGTTGGCGATGTAGTCGGCACCGGTTCGTCACGCAAATCCGCCATCAACTCCGTGCTCTGGCACATGGGTTTTGAGATTCCGTTTGTGCCCAACAAACACCAGGGCGGCGTGATTCTGGGCGGCAAGATCGCCCCTATCTTCTTCAATACTGCGGAAGACTCTGGTGCGCTGCCGATCGAGTGTGATGTTTCCCAGCTCAACATGGGCGACGTCATCACCATCAAACCTTATGAAGGCAAAATCGTGAATGAGCAGGGCGACGTACTCGCCAGCTTCGAACTCAAACCCTCCACCATCGCCGACGAAGTACGCGCTGGCGGCCGTATTCCGCTGATCATCGGTCGTTCACTTACCGACCGTACCCGCGAGATCACCGGCCTCAAACCCTCCACTATATTTATGCGCCCCGTCGCCCCGACTGCCCCTGTAAATAACGGTAGCAAGGGCTTCACCCTGGCGCAGAAGATGGTCGGCAAGGCCTGCGGCGTAAAGGGCATTCGCCCCGGCACCTACTGCGAACCGCGCATGACCACCGTCGGTTCACAAGACACCACCGGCGCCATGACCCGCGACGAACTGAAAGAACTCGCCTGCCTCGGCTTCTCCGCCGACCTGGTGATGCAGTCCTTCTGCCACACCGCCGCCTACCCCAAGCCGGTCGATGTCAAACTGCAACACACCCTACCGAACTTCATCACCACCCGTGGCGGCGTCTCGCTGCGTCCCGGTGACGGCATCATTCACTCATGGCTGAACCGCATGCTACTGCCGGATGCCGTCGGCACTGGCGGTGACTCCCACACCCGCTTCCCGCTCGGAATCAGCTTCCCCGCCGGTTCTGGCCTGGTCGCCTTCGCCGCCGCGCTGGGGGTGATGCCACTCGACATGCCTGAATCGGTACTGGTCCGTTTCAAAGGCACAATGCAACCGGGTGTCACCCTGCGTGATCTGGTCAACGCCATTCCGTATGCCGCGATCCAAAAAGGCCTGCTCACCGTCGAGAAAAAGGGCAAGAAAAACGTCTTCTCTGGTCGCATCCTAGAGATCGAAGGATTGGGGCAATTGAAGGTAGAGCAAGCGTTTGAGCTATCAGATGCGTCAGCCGAACGCTCCGCCGGTGGCTGCACCGTCAAGCTCGACAAAGAACCGATCATCGAATACCTCACCTCCAACGTCACCCTGTTGAAGTGGATGATCGCCAACGGCTATGAGTCCAAACGCAGCCTCAGCCGCCGCATCGAAGCAATGGAAGCGTGGCTGGCCAATCCAGAACTGCTGGAAGCGGACAAAGATGCCGAATACGCCGAGATCATCGAGATCGACCTGGCCGAAATCAAAGAACCCATCGTCGCCTGCCCCAACGACCCGGATGATGTGAAGCTGTTGTCAGACGTAGCCGGCACCAAAATCGACGAAGTCTTCATCGGCAGCTGCATGACCAACATCGGCCACTACCGCGCCGCCGGCAAAGTGCTAGAAGCTTATGGTGGCTCAGTCCCTACCCGACTCTGGATCGCCCCGCCCACCAAAATGGACGCCCACCAACTCACCGAAGAGGGCTACTACGCCATCTACGGCAAAGTAGGTGCACGTACCGAAATGCCCGGCTGCTCACTCTGTATGGGCAACCAGGCGCGTGTCGCTGATGGTTCGACAGTGATGTCCACCTCAACCCGCAACTTCCCCAACCGTTTGGGTAAAGATGCCAACGTATACTTAGGCTCCGCCGAACTCGCCGCCGTCTGCGCCCAGCTTGGCAAACTGCCCAGCGTCGCAGAATATATGGCCGCCGTGAAGCAGCTCGACACCATGACCGATGATGTCTACCGCTACCTCAACTTCCATGAGATAGCCGAGTACAAGGAGATGGCGGACAAGGTGATACCAATCGTCGCTGCGTGAGGCCTCTCGACCCCAGCAGTCTATAGTCGCGATGACATCACCTAGGCAAGATGCCCCATGAACGCAGTAGAAATCGAAGCAGCAATTTCGGAACTGGCCGAACAAGATCTCGTAGCTCCGATTAGCGCAGCGTAATCGGAGGAATGGGGATTCCTTCCTTGCGTACGATTACGCTGCGCTAATCGGAGCTACGAGCTGAATCGCCGATAATTTGAAGACAAGGTCCGGCCAATAGCGCCGGGCATGAAGACTCAAAGGAGGTTTAACAATGCCACTTGCCCAATCTGCCAAACAGGAAGCCCTGGAAGCGATCCAACGACTCCCCGATACCGCCGATACCGAGGAGATCATGTACCGGCTCTATGTCCTGGAAAATATCCGCCGGGGCCAGCAAGACGCTGCCGAAGGTAAAACCGAATCAGCAGAAGAGGTGCTCAAGGATATTCAGTCATGGTGAAGTGGACGGCTCACGCCAAAGCCCAGCTTCGCCATATCCATGATTACATCGCCCAGGATTCCCCCCTCTACGCCAGACGCGTCAGTGAAGAATTGGTGCGTAAAACCATCGGTCTGGATGAACTGCCCCGCAAGGGGTACAAAGTACCGGAACTGAACGAAGATGCCGTGCGGGAACTGGGCCTCTACTCCTATCGGATTCTTTACGAGATCAACCCTGACAACCTGATCGAAGTGCTGGCCGTGATTCATAAGCGGCGACATTTGGAGCCGGAAGAGATTCCAAGAGAATAACGGCAAAATGCGGTAATGTTGCCAAACACAAAACGATTTTGGATTCTAGGCAAGGAGAGGATGAATATGGAACTCATGAGGAAAATTAAATCGAAGCTGACCTCTTTTGCTGTGATTGACATGCGTCCGATTACGCTGCGCTAATCGGACCTACGAGCTAATCGGACCTACGAGCTACGAGATCTGTAATGTTGCCAAACACAAAACGATTTTTGACTCCAGGCAAGGAGAGGGTGAATATGGCGGTCATGAGAAAAATCAAAGCGAAGCTGACCTCTTTGGCTCGGGCGTAAGCGCAGATCTCGTAGCTCCGATTAGCGCCAGCGTAATCGGAGGAATGAGAATTCCTTCCGTGCGTACGATTACGCTGTCGCTAATCGTACCTACGGGATTGGTAATAGAATCCGTGTAAACTGGCCACCTCCCGATCAATCAAATGGCAAACGGAACATGCCCAACTATCGTCGTGCCTTTATTCCCGGTGGCACATGGTTTTTTACCGTCAACCTGTTGGAACGGCATGGCAATGATCTTCTGGTACGTGAGATTGATCTGTTACGTCAGGTTGTCCGCCGGGTCAAGCAGGCACACCCGTTCCGCATTGATGCGTGGGTGGTGTTGCCGGAACATATACATTGTCTCTTTACGCTGCCGCCAGGAGACAGCGACTTCAGCCTGCGCTGGCGTTTGATTAAATCAGGCTTCTCCCGCGCCTTGCCAATCACCGAGCGGCGTTCGCCGGTTCGCATGGCTGCGGGTGAGCGGGGTATATGGCAACGCCATTTTTGGGAGCACGCGATTCGCGATGACGATGATTATCGACGCCATGTGGAGTATGTTCACGTCAATCCGGTGAAGCATGGTTTGGTGACGCGTGTGCAGGATTGGCCGTACTCCACCTTTCACCGGTACGTGAAGCTGGGCATCTACCCGTTGGATTGGTGCGGTGATCCCGTGATGACCGTTGAGGGTGGTGATTAACATGCGTCCGATTACGCTGCGCTAATCGGACCTACGAGCTCAACAACAACCAACGTGGCAGTCTAATTTTGAAACCACCTTTTTCAATATCTTTTCCATCGACATAGCGATCAACCATGGCAAGATCCGCACCCTATGTGTCATTTATTAAGGTATGGGACACCGATATATTTTGCTAATTTTTTACCATCAATAAAAGCACCATCTACCATGGAATATCGCCCTACACTTATTTTTTTATTGTTACCAAGCACTACAAAAAGCTGCGACGATCCTTCTACCTCATAATTTTCAGGCCCTACATTTTTTTGATATAACACATGATCAATAGAGGATATCGTACATATATATCTCTCCCACAATCCAGCGTAAGAGACTGAGAAAACACTTGATTTCAAATCAAAATATCTTACTATACTTACACCAGTCATTAATAAAATATCAAATAATAATAATGCCACATAAAAAAGCCAGCCAAATGAAGCGGCAACATAATTTAGCTCAACATAAAATATAAACCCTGTGATACACGTCAGTATAATAAATACCTGCGAACAAACGACGACATCAGGAAATATAATCACCTTAGAGTTTCGTAAAACAACCCTCTCTTTCAAGGAGATCCTTTCTGCTTTTGATTTACATGGTTCGATATGTACGAGTAAAATGAACTCGTCCTGAATAGTAGTGACATGAATTCATTTTTTGGCTGCTGTAAAATGTTTGAAGAGGATAAATCGCAGGGAAAAACAATTGAATACATGCCATTCACAGTATTTACTCGGCTGATCAGGTAATACTCAGAATCCCCTTTAATCACGCCATAAAAAACGATTTCTTTAGAATCTCGCAACATTGTTGCAAATGAATCTGAAGTAAAAAACATGGCTTTAGCATCAGAATGACTATATACCGACTGAAGTGTAGCAGGGGAAAAATTTGCAAAATTCTTGGAATTGATAGATGCACGCTTCTCCGGGGTATCAGAACCAGCACGCAGAGCGGATACATATTTTTTAACAATATTTTCAGCTTTTCCTGCAGATGCGCCTCCTCCTTTCAGTACAACAGGAGGAGAGAACCAAGATATATCTAACTCTAGTGAAAGAGGATTCGTTTTTTTACCGTTCGCGGGAAAATAATTTATCCGGTCACGGTAGGTTCTCGGGTTCGACAAAATCTGTTTTTCAACCAAATTGACTGACGAAGAAAATAATGAACTCTCTTCTGTTCCATCAAGTAATAATTTACTAACAAAACACCTTTGAGATGGACTAACACACAAAGTACTCTCATTCCATCGGGCAACAAATTGATTATTTTTCACAAACCAACCAACATTCAAAATACTGTAATCACCCCAATAATACCGAGCATTAACCTCTACTCTCTGAAGCTTTATAAAGCCTCCGAACTTGTCTGGTATATCTTTAATTTGGTCGGCCATCCATACGTCCGTCCCATCCAATGCAAGTGATATTGCGCCAATCTTTTTTACATTATTTTCACGAGCATACTTATAATAACTTGGCGGTTTCAATGACCAAGTGCAAAAAGCGCAGCGTGATGCTGCCTGAAATCGAAAGCGTCTGGTGTAAACAACTCTGCTGGGCATTTGAAGCCCAG
>JAYUTP010000291.1:0-11654 GCA_043755075.1 Tenderia sp. (SeqCode) | reverse complement strand
CGCAACTCCCGCTGGATGGCTCCCAACTCCAGATAGGCGTTTGCCGCCTTTGGTTGCAGTTGCAACGCCCGCTCACACTGCGCCCGCGCCTGCTCATGTTTGCCATTGCTGCGTAACATCCGCGCCAGGGCGATAAGGATGGCGACGCTGTTCTCATTCAACCGCAGCGCCTCACGATAGCCCTGTTCAGCCGCCGCGCTATTGCCCAGCGTTTCGTACAGAAACGCCAGTTGATAGTGGCCATCCAGCACGTCGGGCTGCAATCGCACATAATGCTGCAGATAGGGCAGCGCCTCTTGCGAACGATTTTTCATCATCAACAAACGCGCCATATTGACATTGGCCTGAGGCAGATCAGGCTGAAGGATAAGCGCCCGGCGCAACGCCGCCTCGGCACGCTCAAGCTGTCCCTGCATGGCGGCAATCGCCCCCAAGTTCAGCCACACCTCATGATCGACCGGGGCCTGACGGCTGATCGCCTCATAGGCGACCCAGGCGGCCTCAAGCCGGTTGGCCTGCAACAGTTGTGACGCCTTCTGTTTGGCTTTGATCAAGGCCTGCTTGGATTTCATTATCGGGGTTGTTTCCCTGCGATCAGTTCATGACGCAAGGCCGCGACGACATCATCAATCACGGCGGGCCATTGGGGATCGGCGCCATTTTGGCGGAAGAGCCGCATCGTTGGATACCACGGTGAATCAGCACGCCCCAGCAGCCAGCGCCACTCGACTGGAAAATAGATGAGTGTCCAGACGGGTTTAGCCAAGGCCCCCACCAGATGAGCCACGACGCTATCGATGCTGATGACTAGATCGAGGTTTTCGATGACGGCGGCGGTATCATCAAAATCGTGCAGTTCACTGGCGAGATCGATGAGATTCATCTTGTCAGCGAACGGTTTTTGCTCCGCGGTCACCCCCTCTTTCTGCAAACCGTAAAAGGTGACGCCACTCATCTCCGCCAACGGTGCCAGCTGCGCTAGTGAAACCGAACGCCAGCGGTCTTTTGGATTGGTGATGGACCCCGCCCACGCCAGACCGACATTGAAACGGCACGGATCGATGCGTGCGCGCCACGCGGCGACACGTTCTGGATCGGCCTTGAGATAGGCAAGCGTCGCGGGAATCGTCGCCACTGTTGTGCCCAATAGATGGGGCAGACTCATCAACGGCAAATGGTAATCAAAGCCAGTCTGCTGGGCCTTGTCAAAATTCCGGGGCTCGACCTCTAGTCCAGGGATGCGCTGGAACAGCCCCAGCAACGACGGCTGGCAATGAAAGATCACCCGTGCGCCCTGCGCCTGCAACAGCGGCAGATAACGGACAAACTGAATCGTGTCGCCAAACCCCTGTTCGGCGTAAATCAAAAGCGTGCGCCCCACCAGCGGCTCGCCCGCCCAGCGCGGCGGTGCAAACTCACCCTGCCACATCTGTCCTTGCCAGAAATGGGTCTGGCGGCGCCACTCATACTCCGCCCACCCCGCTTTGAAATTGCCGGTCAGCAACAGCAGCAGTGAATAGTTCCAGTGGGCATATACAGACTTTGGATTGAATTCGATGAGCGCCCTGTAATTCGCCAACGCCTCGTCGTAACGCCCCTGCTCTACATGGAGCAAGCCAAGGTTCAGCAGATAGTTTTCACGCTCATTGGGGGCCAGTGCAATCAGCCTCTCGAAACAACTGAGCGCTTCATCAAAGCGATGCTGCTCGCGATGGATCTGCCCCAGTTCAAAATAGGCCAACGCGGCATCCGGCTTCAATTGCAGCGTCAAATCACACTGCGCGCTGGCCGCCGCATATTCACCTTTGAGACGCAACAGGCGCGCTAGACCAATGTGGATAGCGACACTCTTGCGCGCCAGTGGCAACGCCTGGCGATAAACCTCTTCGGCGGCGCTGGGATTCTTTAACGCCTCCAACAGCGAGCCAAGTTGATAATAACCATCAACATCCTGCGGCTGCAGCGTCAGATACTTTTTGAGATAGGGCAGCGCCTCCTCCAGGCGCTGCTTCATCAACAACAAACGCGCCAGATTCACATTGGCCTGGGGCAGATCGGGCCTGAGGGTCAGCGCCCGGCGCAACGCCGATTCAGCACGCTCAAACTGCCCCTGCCTGGCGGCAATCGCCCCCATATTCAGCCACACCTCGTGATCGCCGGGGGCCTGACGGCTGATGCGCTCATAGACATCCCAGGCATCCGCCAGCCGGTTGGCCTGTAACAGCTGCGAGGCTTTCTGTTTGGCCTTGATTACGGAGTGTGATTTTTTCATGACCACTTTAATCCCAACATCAGATCCATTACGTTTGTGCCAGTCGGTCCAGTACGCACCAGATCACCACTGGCGGCGAGAAAGGTTCCGGCATCGGCGCGGGCCAGTAGCTCATTGGCATCCAAACCTGTGGCCCTGCCACGCGCAATGGTAGCTCCATCCACCAGACCTCCTGCGTCATCGGTCGGGCCATCGCTGCCATCACTGCCGGCAGCAAGGAAAAGCACGTTATCGCACTCCGTCAGCTCAGTAGCGGCGACTAACGCGAGGTGTTGACTGCGGCCACCGCGCCCCGGTTGTGGTGGCAGTTGCATGGTGGTTTCGCCCCCCCAGATGTGCACTCCTGCCGATCCATTCAATAGCTCGATTGCCAACTGCCTGCCTACTAACACGGCATCACCACCGAGCGTGACGGCGTGTTCATAGACCTCATACCCGAGCGCCCGGCCTGCCGTGGCGGCAGCGTGTTTGGCGTCATCAAGGGTGGCGATTATTTCGAGAGAAATATTGTTGAAGATTTCATCAGTGTGCAGCGGTGCGGCCACACCTGTGGCCATCAGTACGCTAATCCATTGCGGCAATTCAAGCGGCGCTTCTGTTTCGATAAAACGTTCCAGCGTCAACAAACCTGAACCGATGGTGGCGGGGGCATCACCCGGCACATCAGAGATCAGTAACGCTTCAGCGCGACGCCCATCAAGCTGGCATGCCAGCCGCCCGCCTTTAATGAGCGAGAGTGACTTGCGCACGTGGTTCATGGCGTGAATATCCAGACCGCTGCCGAGCAACCAGCGATTCACCTGTTGTAGGTCATCAAGGGTGACCCCCTCTGGCAACACCTCCACCAGACTTGATGCACCCCCGGAAATCAGAAACAGCAGCTGGCCATCGGCAGGCACGGCATGGATGAAGGCCAGCAATTCTCGCCCCGCATCCAGACTGCTTTGATCGGGGCTGGGGTGGCCTGTTTCGAGCAGCCGCGCCCCTGTGGCCATCACTGCGGCATCACCATAACCATATTTGGTAATGACCAGTGATTCGAGTATCTGGTTATTTAGATAATCTGCTGCACCGAGATACATTGCAGTAGCGGCCTTACCGATGACGACCAAATAGATATCACCGTTGATGGCGCGGCGTTGCAGCGCCTGCATCACACAGTGGCGACCATTCACTGCCTTCAGGGCGGCGTGATAGATCGACAGCAGATGGTCGCGCCGTAACTTCTGCCCACTCATCCCCTGACTCGCCGTTACAGACCGCGCACCAGGTCGGCCTTGAGATCTTCGATATCTTCGAGGCCGACGGCGATGCGGATCAGACCATCGCTGATACCCGCGTCAGCGCGCTGCTCGGGTGTGAGACGACCATGAGTCGTTGTCGCCGGATGGGTGATGGTCGATTTGGTATCGCCCAAATTGGCAGTGATGGAGATCAGGCGAGTAGCATCGATCAGCGTCCACGCGGCCTCTTTGCCACCCTGTATCTCAAACGAGAGCACACCGCCAAAGCCCGTCTGTTGTTTGGCGGCCAGGTCGTGCTGAGGATGCGACTTCAAGCCGGGATAATTAACACGTGTCACCTGTGGCTGTGCCTCCAGCCACTCGGCCAGCAGTTGGGCATTTTTGCAATGGGCCTCCATACGCAGGCGCAAAGTCTCCAGCCCTTTGAGGAAAATCCAGGCGTTGAAGGGGCTCATGGTCGGGCCAGCGGTGCGCAGGAAACCGTAGATATCTTTGCCGACTACCTCCTCTTTACCGACGATAGCGCCGCCGATGCAACGCCCCTGGCCATCCAGATATTTGGTGGCGGAGTGGATGATGATGTCGGCACCCAGTTCCAATGGCCGTTGCAGTGCCGGGGTGCAGAGGCAGTTATCCACCACCAGCAACGCACCGTGGGTATGAGCCAAATCAGCCAGGGCACGGATATCGGCAATCTCGGTCAGTGGGTTTGAGGGCGTCTCCAAAAACAACAATTTGGTATTAGGCTTAATCGCTGCCTTCCAAGCATCAACATTCACCAGATCGACAAAGGTGGTCTCGACGCCAAACTTGGCCATGTAGTTGGTGCACAACACCGAGGTGGTGCCAAAGATGGCGCGTGACGAGACGATGTGATCGCCCGCCTTGAGCAGCCCCATGAAGGTGGAGAGGATCGCTGACATTCCTGATGAAGTGGCAACACAGCGCTCGCCCCCTTCCAGCGCGGCGAGACGCTGCTCGAAAGTGCGCACGGTGGGATTAGTAAAGCGAGAGTAAATGTTGCCCGGCACCGCGCCCGAGAAACGCGCTGCCGCCTCAGCCGCTGAGCCAAAGACATAGCTGGAAGTGGGGAAGATCGGCTCTGACTGCTCAGACTCACTGGTACGAACTTGCCCGGCACGCACTGCCAAAGTGTCAAAACCATACTCATCAAATTCGTTCATTACTTCATCCTTTCAACGCTGTGACTCACCACAGGCACAAAAAAACCCGCTAAGCATTCGCTAAAGCAGGCTTGCCTCTCTTTAGCAGTATTTTTTACGCGCCCGCAATTTGAGTCCAAATCGGCGCTATAGGGGCACAGCTTAGTGAAAGGGGGATGGAGTGTCAATTCTGCGGCGGCGGCGCTACTTTTTTGGGTTGGTTAAGCCCAGAACTGAAGGTGGCATAAGTCTCCTCTATCTGACCCCCTCCCTGATTATGAACCTTCGGTTTTGCGGCGGGTGACGCTTCGTTTGTAACATCACGGTCACAGCTTGCCAATACGACGGCAATTAAGGCGGGCAAGAGCACTAACAACAGCCTTTTTAGACAACAGTTCCACATGGCTTCACCTACATCATTTTTTTCAGACCACATAATAAATAGCGGCCGTGTAGGAAAAATTATAAAGCAGTAGCACGATGGTGCAGATGCCGCAACAGCTACCTGACAAAAAAGTTTGCTATCCTCCCATGGCGCAATCTGCAAATCCTGAGCAGTGGGATGGCGACAACAAGATAACCGCGACAGCGAACTCCCTTTTATGACTGCAGCGGCTACAATAGCGCCCTTTTACAATATGGAATCGGCATGGACACCTTACTGTTACTCAAGGCTTTTTTACTGGGCATCATTGAAGGCCTGACGGAGTTTCTGCCCGTCTCCTCCACCGGTCATCTGATTATTTTTGGTGATCTGCTCAACTACACTGGCGAACAGTCCGACACCTTCAAGATCTTTATTCAGCTCGGCGCTGTGCTGGGAGTGGCTTGGTTTTACCGTCAAAAACTTTGGCAGGTGATTAGCGGCATCAACCAGCCACAGGAGCGCCGTTTCGTCACCAACCTGCTCATCGCCTTTATGCCTGCCGTCGTATTGGGACTGATGTTTCACCAGGCCATCAAGACTTATCTCTTCAATCCGATTACGGTGGCGATAGCGTTAATAGTGGGTGGATTCCTGATCCTATTGATCGAACGAAAAGTGCATACGCCTCGCATTCAGACGGTGGATGAGATGGGGCCGCTAGACGCTCTCAAGGTAGGATGTATGCAGACGCTTGCGCTTTTTCCCGGTGTATCACGCTCCGGTGCCACCATCATGGGCGGATTGCTCTGCGGCCTGTCACGCACGGCGGCGACGGAGTTCTCCTTCTTCCTTGCCATGCCCACCATGTTTGCGGCGACGATCTACGATCTATACAAGAGCCGTGATCTACTGCACGCGGGTGATATTCCGGTCTTTGCCGTCGGCTTTATCACCGCTTTTATCACGGCGGTGATTGTGGTGAAACTGTTTCTGGCCTATGTTTCAAAACACAACTTCACGGTGTTTGCTTGGTACCGTATCGTCTTCGGGACGCTGGTACTCTGGTATTTCTGGTAAGAAGAAATTAGATATAGGGCGCGCTGTGAGCACGCGGGCAGTCGCAGCAATACCACCAACGCGTGCGCACAGCGCAGGGCCTGCCCTGCGAAGCGTTTTGGGCACCCTACAGTAAAAGCAATCAGGGAGTGTTGTGCAGGTCGATGATGTCGCCATTCTGGCCGTTGCGCGTCTGCTTGGCCGAGTCATTACGCTGCACTTCGATGTTGTTGAGGTAAGCCTCATCGATATCGCCGGTCACGTAGTGGCCAGTAAAGACTGAGCTATCAAACTCAACCAGTCTGGAGTTGCGTTTACGCACTGCTGCTTCAAGATCAGACAGATCTTGGTAGATCACCCGATCGGCACCGATCGCCTGAGCCACCTCATCATCGGTACGGCCATGAGCAATAAACTCATCCCTAGTCGGCATGTCGATACCATAAACGTTGGGATGGCGGATCGCTGGTGAAGCCGAGGCAAAGTAGACCTTTTTGGCACCGGCATCGCGGGCCATCTGGATAATCTGCTGCGAGGTGGTGCCACGCACGATGGAGTCATCCACCAGCAGCACATTCTTGCGACGGAATTCGAGGTCGATGGCGTTGAGTTTCTGCCTGACCGACTTCTTGCGCTGCTGCTGGCCCGGCATAATGAAGGTGCGACCGATGTAGCGGTTTTTGATGAACCCTTCGCGGTAGAGCACGCCCAGCTCATAGGCGAGCTGCACGGCCGAGGTACGGCTGGTATCGGGAATTGGAATCACCACGTCAATGTCGTGATCGACCCACTCGCGTTTGATCTTGCGCGCCAGGGCATCGCCCATGCGCAGCCGTGCCTTGTAGACCGAGACATCGTCAATAATGGAGTCAGGACGGGCAAGGTAGACATATTCAAAGATACAGGTGGCATACCTAGGGTGATCGGCACACTGCTTGGTTTCGATGCTGCCGTCAAGACCAATAAAGACCGCCTCGCCCGGCGCGATATCACGGATCAATTGAAAGTCGAGCGCGTCGAGCGCCACGCTTTCGGAGGCGATCATGTATTCAGTCCCCAGTTCAGTTTCGCGCTTGCCAAATACCGCTGGGCGAATGCCGTAGGGGTCGCGGAAGCCAACAATTCCATAGCCGGTGATCATCGCCACTGCGGCGTAAGCGCCACGGCAGCGGCGGTGTACACCTTTCACCGCCTCGAAGACATCGCTGTGATCGATGCGCAATTTACCAAGCTGCTGCAACTCGTGGGCAAAAATATTGAGCAGCACCTCGGAATCAGAATCGGTATTCATATGGCGCAAATCTTCGTTATAAAGTTCACGCTTGAGCTGATCGGCGTTGGTAAGATTGCCGTTGTGTGCCAAGGAGATGCCGTAGGGGGAGTTGACGTAGAAAGGCTGAGCCTCGGCGGAGGAGGAACAACCAGCGGTAGGATAACGTACATGCCCCACCCCCATGTTGCCACGCAGATTGAGCATGTGTTGGGTTGAGAAGACATCGCGCACCAGACCATTGTCCTTACGCAGATAGAGCTTATTGCCTTCACAGGTGACGATCCCGGCGGCATCCTGGCCACGGTGCTGCAACACAGTTAGACCATCATAAAGAGCCTGATTGACACTGTTCTTGCCGACAATACCGATGATGCCACACATGTAGAGTTACTCCAGTTAAACACCCATTAAATAACAGGATTTTAATTACGCACCTGGGTAAAAACGGCGCTTACATCCAGTGGATAGTAGTGCTGCACCCAAACCAAGCCTTCCGCAAACAGTCCGACCATGTAGGAGTGCCGCCAGAGCGGCTTCTCAGCAATGGGAGTCATACCGATCACCAGTACCACTGCCATCATCAGTACCACGCCGCGGATAATGCCAAAACCGCCACCGGCAAGTCGATCCACGCCGCCCAGTCCGATCGACGCAAGCAGCGATACCAACAGGCGGGTAATCACAAAACCGGCAATATGCACCGCCAAAAACATCAGCACAAAAGCCGTAATCAGGCGCAATGAGCGCTCACTGATCCAGCTGCTGAAATAGACCTCAAAGGTTCCAGCCCAGACATAAGAGAGCCAGAAGGCCGCCAACCAAATCAGCAGCGACAACGCCTCACGCACAAAACCACGCCAGATACCAATCAGCATGGAGAGTACAATGATGGCGATAATCAGGTAATCAACACTGCTCACGCGACAGATCCGGCAATATCCATGGGTTGGGGTCTCAACGAAGAGCGGGATTTTACCAGAGCCCCGCCCCTTTCTGGAGTTTTATGCACAGAAAGGGGCTCTCCAAAGGTAAAAGCCCCCTTCATTAATTCTGCATCACTAGGCCATTGAGATTGGTAGCCTGCTTGATCTGCTTTTTCAGATCATCGGCCGCGGCACGCTCTAAGACCGGCCCAACCTTGACGCGATAGAGGCTACTACCGCCGCTCTTGGCTCGCTCGACAAAAGCTGGATGGCCTACCTTGCGCAGCTGGTCACGCAACTCGTTGGCCTTGGCCTCAACAGTCAGACTAGCCACCTGCACCATCCAGCCCTCACCGGCAGCAACTGTCGCAGTCTTTGGGGCGGGTACTGGCTTGACCGTGGCGGCCGGTTGCTGTGCCAGCGGTGCGGGAATCGGCGCTGGAATCGACGTGGGTTCATTCTGTTGCGCAACCGGCGCGGTCATCTCAATTCGATCGGAAATTGTTTCGGGCGGCTCCGTGGACTTAGCCGCTTCAGCGGCAGCAGATTGCCCCTGGACCTCAACACTGGGCTCAACCTTCTGTGACCACTCCTCCAGCGGCAGGACTTCCATCTGCAGGGCGTCAGGGCCAGCCGGAATCTCCACCCCCTTCATGTCAACACTTCGTTCATCACGGGAGAAATCGAGCACGGCGGGGATAATAATCAACCCCAATGCCACCAACACGACGGCACCAATAACACGTTGTTTATTCGATGGATTCATCCCTAACTCC
Organism: Tenderia sp. (SeqCode); assembly: GCA_043755075.1. GTDB lineage: Bacteria > Pseudomonadota > Gammaproteobacteria > Tenderiales > Tenderiaceae > JAKFXL01. The sequence continues at coordinate 2,580 of JAYUTP010000291.1, read as the reverse complement.
TGACTAGTTTACATTTGGAATTTAATTATAGGCCGTGCGAAGAGCCTCGGCCACGGTGTAAAACGAACCAAAGATCACAATCCGGTCATTGGGTTGAGCCACACTTTTCACTGATTCAAGGGCCGTGGCCACCGTCGCCTCATGGTAAACGTTTATCGCCCCCAGTACCTGCAACTCTTGCTGCATACGTTCAACAGAGGCTGAACGGGCGATGTCGATGGCAGTGACATGCCACTCATGCACCACCTTGAGCAGCGGCTGCAACGCCCCGGCGATATCCTTATCCGCCATCATCGCCACTATCGCGAAGATGCGCCCTGGCATTGGCCAAGCGTTGAGGGTATTGGCCAGCGCCTGGGCCGCTTCAGGATTGTGGGCGACATCGAATATCAGCGGCACGTCGCCGCCAATCACCTGAAAACGACCCGCCACTTTAACATTCGCCAAACCTGCGCGGATGTGACTCTGGGAGAGTGGCAAGCGCTCTGCCAGCAACTCCGTCACCATCAATACCCCAGCGGCATTGTTAAGCTGGAAGGCACCGCGTAGCGCGGGTGGCGGCAGGGCGTCACGCTGACGCAGCCCACTCCACCAACGCCATTGATCCGGCTGACTTTTTGCACCAAAGTCACGACCATTGAAATAGAGGGTAGCACCAAGCTCCTGCGCCACCTGGACAAGGCTCTGTGGTGGATTGAGATCACCGCACACCGCCGGGCGGCCACTGCGCATGATGCCCGCCTTCTCACGGCCAATAGTTTCGCGGTCGTTGCCAAGCCAGGCGACATGGTCGATGGCGATAGTGGCGATGAGAGCAACATCGGCATCGATAATATTCACTGCATCAAGCCGCCCGCCCAACCCCACCTCGAGGATCACCACGTCGAGCGCGGCACGCGCAAAGAGATCCAACGCGGCGAGCGTGCCAAACTCGAAATAGGTGATGGAGGTTTCATTCCCATCGGCAGCCATACGGGCCTGATCAACACGCGCAAACGCCTGACACAACGCCTCGTCAGTCACCTCTTCGCCATCAATGCAGATGCGCTCGTTGTAACGCAGCAGATGGGGTGAAGTGTAAACACCAACCCGATAACCAGCCGTCTGATAAATAGCCGCCAGCATCGCTACGCAAGAGCCCTTACCGTTGGTGCCGGCGACTGTAATCACTGGGCACTCAAGCGCAACGCCTAAACGCTCATAGACAGCGCGGACCCGCGCCAGACCAAGGTCAATTTCCGAGGAATGAAGACCCTCCTGCCAGGAGAGCCAATTATTAAGGGAGTTAAACCGCATCGGTTATCTCTGCGTAGGTTGGGTTCACCCTAAAGGGTACAAGAGATGCGCACAAGCCACGGTACAAAACATTATCACCTATGTTAAAGCGCATCGTAGCCCGACGTATGGCACTTTTTAATACCCTGGACGTCGAGTTGCAGCGTTCCAACCACTGTAGGGTACCTCTATAAATTCGATCAAGCCACGAGGGCACTAAAAGTGGGTGCTTCTAGCCGAGGCGGAGTGCCTACCCCGCGAAGCGCTTTGAGCAAATGAGAGAAAAAAATGGAGTATACGCATAGCACTTAATTTAGGTATTAACGTTACTTTATTCCAACTAAAATGGCAATAAACCCACTCATAAAAGTGAAGAAAAAAACAGCAAAAATCACTTGCTCCACTTTGCTCACGGAGGTTTTTTGGCTCATCATCATGCCCATTTAAAAATGCCCGCCACTGATTTCTACGGGTGCTGAGTTTAATCACTCAGGGGACATTGCTACATTGCACTAACATCGCCGACTGGCCGGTTGGTTGGCCAACAGGAACCAAGCGCTATACCATGGGAAAATTTCCCATGGTATAGTTATGTTATGGCCAATACCGCACAAACTTCCCCTCAACACTTGGTTGTCGCGGCGCTCACGTGGATTATGCGCCCCATTATTAAGCTTTTGATTCAACAGCAAATAACCTTTCCCTTCCTCTCCGATTTAGTGAAGAGACTCTACATAGACGTCGCACTAAAAGACATCCCCGCCCCTAGCGCCCGCATTACGGATAGTCGTTTGAGCCTATTAACTGGCGTGCATCGCAAAGATATTCGTCGGCTGCGCGAAGAACCGGAACTCTTACAGCCCATTAAGGACAAGTCCATTTCCCTTAGCGCGCAGGCCATTGCACTTTGGTTGAGCGATGGAGAGTTTTGTTATGACGACGGCACACCAAGAAAGTTGGCGCGTCTAGCCACAGAGGAGGAGCCGAGTTTTGAGGCACTTGTTGAATCTGTAAGTCGTCAAGATTTCCATTCACGCTCATTGTTCGATGAGTGGTTACGGCTCGGCATGATTGTTCTCGACGATGAGGATTACGTCCATCTAAGTACTGATTTTTTTGGTCCAAATGCCGGTTTTGACGAGAAAGTGTATTTTTTCAAACGCAATTTGCACGACCATCTGGCGGCCAGCGTTCACAACATTATCGGCGAACAACCCGCTCATTTCGATCGGTTCGTATATTTTAACAACTTGTCCGCCGAATCCGTTGAAAGACTTAACGATTTTGCGCAACAACAGACAATAG
>JAYUTP010000290.1:0-2516 GCA_043755075.1 Tenderia sp. (SeqCode) | reverse complement strand
TCATTCCTCGGCAAAACGGCGTCAGTACTGGCGCGCGGTGAGGGGCTCACTGCTCATGCCCGTTCCGCTGAGTACCGCACAAAAGAGTAGTGCCTTGGTTGAGTATTAACTGTAGAATTAGGCCAAATTATCATGCCAGCCATACCTAACGTGGACAAGAAAGACGAAAAGATTATTCATCTAATCCGGCCTGAAGCGCAGGCGTTGCAGCACTATCATGCGCCACCCTTTCGCGGCCAAATTAAGCTCGATGCCATGGAAAATCCTTATAGCTGGCCCGCTTACCTGAGTGGCGAGTGGCTGGAGGAGATGCAGGGCATTACGCTGAACCGTTATCCAGATCCAGAGTCAACGACGCTCAAGGCGCGCCTGCGCCAGACCTTCAATATTCCTATGGGAATGGAAGTGATGCTGGGCAATGGCTCTGATGAGCTGATCCAGATGATCAATCTTTCGCTCAAAGGGGGCGATAGCAAGGTCATGGCGCCCGAGCCCTCCTCCTCCATGTACCGGATGATTGCCGCCTATGTCGGTACTCCCTTCGTGGGAGTGTCGCTCAAGGAGGATTTCTCCCTCGACATGCCAGCCATGCTCGCCGCGATTGAGGCACATCAGCCAGCGGTGATCTATCTTTCCAGCCCCAATAACCCGACCGGCAACCTTTTTGCAGAAAAGGACGTGGAGCAGATACTACGCGCCAGTCGTGGTCTGGTAGTAGTGGATGAGGCCTATACCGCATTCTCCGGCACCAGCTTTATGAGCCGCCTCGGCGAGTTCAGCAATCTGTTAATACTGCGGACCTTGTCGAAGATGGGGTTGGCGGGGCTGCGCCTTGGTTATCTGGTGGGGCCAAGCAACTGGCTGCATGAATTCGACAAATGGCGTCTGCCCTACAACATTAACACTCTGACCCAGTTTACGGCCGAGTTTGTGCTGCGCTTTGCGGATGAATTTGCGGAACAGGTGGGGCATATCAATCGCGATCGCGCCTGGTTGACTGAAAACATGCTTCGTCTCAAGGGGATTGATATCTTCCCTAGTGATGCCAATTTTGTCTTGTTCCGGGTTGCCAAGGGACAGGCCGACCGAATCCATGCCGCGTTGCAGAAACGCGGCGTCCTGATTAAAAACATGAATGGCGTCCACCCACTGTTGGCGGATTGTCTGCGGGTGACCGTTGGCAAGCCGAGTGAAAATGTGGCCTTCTTGTCAGCACTGACTTCGGCGCTATAGTGGCTAATCCCTTGTTAAACGCATCCCTGATTACGGAGAGATTAAATGGCTGAACGCAAAGCCACCGTTAAACGTGACACGCTGGAGACCCAGATTGAGGTCACCATCAACCTGGATGGCACCGGAGTGAGCTGTTTTGAAACCGGCGTGCCATTTCTCGATCACATGCTTGACCAGGTAGCGCGTCACGGGGTAATGGACATAACGGTGAAGGCCAAGGGCGATCTACAGATAGACGCCCACCATACCGTCGAGGATGTGGGTATCACTTTGGGGCAGGCGATGAATAAAGCGCTGGCAGATAAGAAGGGAATCCGTCGTTACGGCCATGCTTATGTGCCATTGGATGAGGCGTTGTCGCGTGTGGTGCTGGACTTTTCCGGCCGCCCCGGACTGGAGTACCACGTCGACTACCCTCGGGCGCGCATCGGTGACTTCGATGTTGACCTGCTGCGTGAGTTTTTTCAGGGGTTTGTCAATCACGCGCAGGTCTCACTGCACATTGATGCCCTCCGCGGGCGCAATGCTCACCACATCGCTGAAACGATCTTCAAGGCCTTTGGCCGCGCACTGCGTATGGCGCTGGAGCTTGATCCGCGCATGCAGGGCGTTATTCCGTCAACCAAGGGGTCGCTGTAACAGCGGCTCTGGGCGACATCGGGTTACGGAATTCATTAATGAAAACAGTTGCTGTTATTGACTATGGCATGGGCAATCTACATTCGGTTGCCAAGGCGCTTGAGCATGTCGCCACGAATACCAAGGTTGTGGTGAGTAGCGATCCCCAGACTATTCTCGCCGCTGATCGGGTGGTATTGCCGGGTGTTGGCGCTATCCGTGATTGTATGGCGGAGTTGCAGCGTCTCGGCATGGATGAGGTGGTGCGTGAAGTGGCGCAGAACAAGCCACTGCTGGGCGTCTGTATTGGCATGCAGGCACTGCTTGAGTTTAGCGCTGAAAATGCGGGTGTTGATTGTCTTGGTCTGTTGCCCGGAAGACTTGAATTTTTGGGTGATGCCTTTAAGCGCAACCCGCCGTCAGAGCATCTGAAGGTGCCGCACATGGGGTGGAATCAGGTTCATCAGGCCGATCCTGGCCATCCCATGTGGCAGGGGATCAAACAGGATAGCGCTTTCTATTTTGTGCATAGCTACTTCCTGCCCGACTTCATGGCAGAGGGGGTCTGCGCCGCTACTACCGAATATGGCCAGTATTTCTGTTCGGCGGTGACGAAGGGCAATATATTTGCGACACAGTTCCATCCAGAGAAGAGTGCTGAGGCC
>JAYUTP010000289.1:0-3012 GCA_043755075.1 Tenderia sp. (SeqCode) | reverse complement strand
CGTTTTTTTTTCTTAATCTAGTTAATTCACTTATTTTCCCCCCTTTTGTCTCATTAATCTTTTGATATTACAGGGTTGGCTTATAAGTACCTGTCTGGGGAGGCCACGTACTTTTAAGAAATGAGTACTTTTAAGAGAAATTCCGAAAAACTGACCAAGCGGAAGGAAGAAATGAGGATCGTTTATTAATAACCGCTATATCAACTGGCTCATTGCTGTGCTCTGGCCCTTTCTTCTGCTAGAGCTCGCGCATAACGTTCGATAAGATCATTGGAAAGCTCGAGCTTCTCTTTTGGGGTAGTACCGGCACAGAGACGGCGACGGATGCGATGCTCTCGTCTAAAGTTATCGAGGTCAAGGCGAGTGCGTCGCGGATCGAGGACGAAGCTGGCTGAGCTAAATGATCTCTCATTCTCAGCTGAAGAAGCGGGTATTTGTAAGAGCATCTTAGCAACCGGATAGAGCAATGTATACTCAGGGTGAGAAGGCCACCATCTCAATGGGTCCACGTCCTCAGGGGTTTCGTCCAAGGCCTCTCGGGCAACCTCAAAGGTGGCCAATGCCAACGTTTTCTGCCTTTCCTTTTTGGCATCAGGAAGGCCAGGAGGTAGGAGTTCGACAAAGTCCATAAGGATGTTCTCATTGACTTCATTGAGAGTCTCCTCAGAGACGTCAAAGTTCTGAAACTCAAACAGGCTTCGACCAGGAAGGAACCTTCGGGCGGCCAAGGCCAACGATTCAGCGAAGAAGACATTCTCGAATCGATCACGAATTGAATCCACCAGGCACGCTTGAAAAGCCTCCATTAGGGGAAGCACGCCATCCGCGCAGCCTGTGAGAACAGCGGCAAAGGAGCCAGGAGCAAGGGATGAAACGAGCTCGTCGAGCTTCCTCGGAACATACGCCAGGGTCACAACGTCCTTATACTGAACAAACTTCGTGAAGATACGAAATGGAGTAAGGACCTTGGTCATAGCATAAGCGAGGTCGAATTCAAAGCGATCGAGGATTAGATCGGGCGGGATAGCGAGGTGGGCCATCGCACAGAGCAAAAGGATCTCCTTATCGAAGTAATACAGTCGATCCAACATCGCCAATTCAGAATCCCAACGAGTAACAACATCCTCGACGAGAGCCCCATACATCTTGGCGCCCTCTTCGGTCTCGCGCTTAGCCTTAATCAAGGCCATGAAGGCGGTGTGGGCTGCCTTGTGCCCATTAATATAGAGGACGAGGTCGTGGGCTTTGCGAAGAACTTGGCGATGACGCGCACACTGTAGGGGAGGATTTGCTTTCTTAGGATCAAGCGGATCATTGACGCAAAGTTGGGCGTTATGGGCAAAGCAGTGGATGGCGTTGTCCTCGTTGACGAGTGAGAAGGCCGCTCCAATCTCATTCTTAGCGCCATCGGTAGTTGAAGAGCTCTTAAGGCAATCTGGAGGGAGCTGACGAAGTACTTATTAGCATAATATCAAGATCTTAATCAGCAATGATTCATACCACTCGTTCTAAGGACTCGTTAATGAGAAGGGCGATAGTTTGGGCGGTCGCGCTACCAGGCATGAAGATAAGATCGGGCTCAATCACTCGAATAATCCACTTCTTTTCGGTGACAGAATCAACGATAAAGGCTAAAATTATATTAATCCAGTCGCGGCGTGACCTATCACGCCAACCATCAGAGCTAAGTGCCACAGAAGCAACGCCGTTGAGCTCAGAAGTGAATGACTCGGTAACGAATCGATCGAGGACAGGGAGGCAAGACTCTTGCAACTCATGGCGATTGGGCGAGGGTTTCGCACCAAGGCTCTTGAGATAGGCATCGAAAAGGGGATCGTTCAAACTGTTTCGAGAAATAGCACACGAAATAGCCCAAATAAGCAATCTCAAGTCACTCGCAACAGATGTTTCCAGGTCAATCGCCTTGGCCCAAAAGCGATCACTGTTGCGACGCTTCTTTCCCGCCTTTTGCACAGCCTCGCCATCCAAACGATCAATAGTTTCAACGAGCTGATTGGAATTACCGCGATTATGCTTTAGATCGGAAAACTGCGCGAAGAGTTCGGGATGGACCGCCGCAAGATGGCGCCTAATTGCGCCCGAAGAAGGGGTTGAGATTTTCTTTCGAAGGAGACCATTCTCGTCGAGACAACCGCACTTACACAAGGAGTTGTTTGGACCATCGCGAATAACAAAATTCCAAAGCGTGAACTTTCTGCTCACACGGGTTCTCTTACCTGCACCATCAACGACTTCCTCGACGAGGTCGACTCCAACATCGTCGTCGTCCTCGTCGAGGGCAGGTCGCTCGCCCCCCACAGGAGCTTCGACCGCAGCTGCTGGGAGAGGAACATGAATTTGAAGAGGAGCAGGCGGGGGAAGTGGGGGAAATATCGGCACATTGAGAATTCGAGGAGGCGGGGGAAGGTCAGGGAGAGGCGGCGGGGGAAGGTCAAAAGGAGGGCGAGCCAGAGCCGGAGCTCTCAGTCTGGTGTGAATCGCTGAGCGCTCGACCTCGCGCGGAGGCGGTGGTCCATCCCTAGAATTAATAAGTGTTTAATATATATAAATAATAAGAGAGATTGAGAAGCAGGCGCACTCCTGGCCTGGGCCGTCTGCCTCGGCTTCTCCAAGAGCAGCGTTCTCCACAAAGCGTTGCCCTGCAACAGCCGCTGTCCGTCTCTGGTTAGGTGCCATCGCGGCAACCTGCCGTGAAAAACGATCTAATTGTGTTTGCTTCGACATTAGATGTATAAAATAAGTCGCCCCGAGGCTGTCTCTGCCTGTCTGGGGCAGACATTATGTTAGCGGAAAGTGAGCAGAAACTGACTTCCGCTTATCTTAAAAGTACTTCAGTTCTTAAAAGTACCTGGCTGGCGCCAGGACGTACTTTTAACGAAACGTACTGTTCCGTTAAGCCAACCCTGGACTATTGAACGATATTGTTTTAATGCTGGGTTATTCAGGTCGGAATGGCAGAATGTCGAAAAGAAGTCACGTTTTCTGGCGGCG
>JAYUTP010000288.1:0-15574 GCA_043755075.1 Tenderia sp. (SeqCode) | reverse complement strand
GCCCGTGGTTATTCTGCCGTCGCCCTCAACGGTGACGTCGTACAGAAGCAGCGAGAACGCACCATTGAACAGATCAAGTCCGGCGCCATCGACATCATTGTCGCGACTGACGTCGTCGCTCGCGGTCTTGATGTTGAGCGCATCAGTCACGTCATCAACTACGACATCCCCTACGACACCGAAGCCTATATTCACCGCATTGGCCGTACCGGTCGTGCCGGTCGTAAGGGTGATGCGATTCTTTTCATCGCCCCGCGTGAACGCCGCATGTTGCAGACCATCGAACGCGCCACCAAACAGAAGATTGATCTGATGGAGCTGCCCACCACCGAAGATGTCAACGACAAGCGTATCGCCCGCTTTCAGCAGCGCATCAGTGATGCTCTAGCCATCAACAGCGAAGAGCTGGACCTGTTCCGCCGGATCCTCGAAAATTACCAGCACGAGCACAATATTCCTGCCATCGAGATCGCCGCAGTACTCGCCAAAATGTTGCAGGGCGACACCCCATTGCTACTCTCCAAAAAGGCAGCCCGCAGCGAACGTATCGTCGAAGAGCGTCCAGCTGAACGTTCGCGCAGCAACTTTGATGACAAACCACGCCGTGACAAAGGCGAGTTAAAACGCAAACCTGCCCGCTCTGATGAAGGAATGGAGCGTTACCGCATCGAGGTCGGTCACCAACACAACATCAAACCCGGTAACATCGTCGGCGCAATCGCCAACGAAACCGGACTAGGCAGCGAGTTCATCGGCCGCATCGACATTCAGGATGACCATACCCTCATCGACTTGCCCAGCAACATGCCTGACGACATCCTCCACATTCTGCAAAAGACCCGTGTTGGTGGACAGCCGCTACGCATCTCGCGCCAGCAAGAGGGGGCCGGTAAAACACCGGTGAGATATGTCACCAAGAAAAAGCCGGATGACAATGCTAAGCCGGCTGGCAAGGGTAAAATTTTTAGCAAAAAGAAAGATTACTAAATGATCGTTCCCGGTGCCTGAATGGCGCCGGAGCAGCGTGCAATAAAGGGAACACATCATCCCCCTCGGGAATGGCGCTGTTCCCTTTTTTCATGGGCGACCCATAGCAGACCACAACAGACTACTGACTCACTGCCATGAACACTTGATGGAACAGCGCTGACCAATCTCATCTTTTTACTTGTCGCTGTTGCTGCCAAACACCTTGGTGCCCTCGACACCCTAGCGCTCATCCAGCGGCAAATAACATGGCAGTGCTGCGAACAAGATCAGCCACTCCGATAAAACCTTTGTTTTTATCCATAATATATTAACTGATACTCATGTAGGATCGGCAACGCCCGCTGCACCGGCATCCCCTCGGCAAACCTTGTATCTTCCGAGCTCCATTGACCCGCAGGAGTTTTGACATGAGACATCGTTTGCTCACACCGTTGCTGGCGCTGTCACTGTTAACTGCATCTGCGCTCCTCCCCACTGTGGCGGCAACCGCAACCACACCATTAATCCTGGCAGTTCACCCCTATCTGCCCGCCGCTGAGATCCAAAAACGCTTTGCGCCACTGGCAGAATACCTAAGCCGCACGCTGGGACAACCGGTCACTGTGCGTGTTGGCCAAAACTACGATAAACATATCGACGCCATCGGCAAGGATCTGGTCGATATCGCCTTCATTGGGCCCGCCCCTTATGTCAAGATGTTGAATAAGTATGGCAGCAAACCGCTACTGGCCCGCTTCGAAACCAAAGGCAGCCCCAACCTCTACGGCGTCATTTTCACCCGTCGCGAGAGCCCACTGCAGATACTCAAAGATCTCCGGGGCAAACGTTTTGCCTTTGGCGATCCAGAATCAACCATGAGCCACATCGTGCCACGCGCCCTGCTGATTGACGCTGGCGTTCCCGTCAGCGCCCTGCAAGAGTTCAAGTTTCTCGGCTCCCACCACAACGTCGCCCTCGCCGTACTCGCTGGCGACTTTGATGCGGGTGCCGTCAAGCGCGAGGTCTTTGATGAGTTTGAGGCAAAGGGACTGCGGGCACTGACCGTTACCCCGGCCACCCCCGACCACCTCTTTATAACACGTTCCACCCTGCCCGCTGCCGAAGTCCAAAAATTGAGGGCAGCACTGCTGGGACTTAAAGATCAACCTGACGGCAAAGAAATCATGGTCGCGCTGCACAAAGGGCTCACCGCATTGATCCCGGTACAAGAGAGTGATTACGAGCAGCTGCGCGCCATCGTGCGTCAGATTGAGACGAGCCACTGAGCCATGCGCCGCCTGCTTTCCGCCCTGCCGTGGCTGATACTGACTGCACTCCTGGCGCTGCTACTCCTGGCGGGGATTTTGCTGGTACGCGAACAATGGCAGCGTAACCTTGCTTTTGAACAGAAAGCTGGCGAGCGTGAACTCCAATTACTCGCCTCGCTGGTGCGTAATGACCTGCAGATCGGCAACTACCAGCACATTGATGAACTTTTAAATGACTGGGGCCGCAATAATGCCGATACGAAATCGCTAAAGCTCACCGCAGAAAACGGCCACATTATTAGCGAATATCTGCGCCCCACCGCCACGGCTCACCCCGCCGTCTTCGCCAGCGCCATCAATTATTCATATCGCGGCGCGGCGCAGCTAGAGATCATCAAGAGTTTTGACGACGTCTACCGCCAGCGCATCAAATTTATCTGGAAGGCTGGCACTGTTTACGCTTTGGTCACGCTGTTGTTAATAGTGTTGACCTGTGTCCTGCTCAAATACCGGCAAAAATCACGGGCACTACAGAAGGAGGCCGAACGTCGTCAGCACGCCGAAACAGCTCTCCAGCACGAGCGCAACCAGCTGGAGGAGACCGTCACCGCACGCACCGCTCAGCTCGCCGCCATCAACCGAGAGTTAGAGGCCTTTAGCTACTCGGTTTCGCACGACCTGCGCGCCCCGTTGCGCGCCATTGATGGTTTTAGCCTAGCGCTGCTAGAGGATTATGCTGATCGCCTCGACGAAATAGGCCACGACTATCTACGTCGCGTTCGCAGTGGCGCACAGAAGATGGGGCTGCTGATCGACGACCTGCTCCAGCTATCACGCGTTACCCGTAGCGAACTGCATCTGCAAGAGATCGATCTGAGCCAGCTCGCCAGCACCATCATCGCCGAGCTGCGCCAAAGCGAAGCAGAACGCACCGTTACGATCACCATCGCCCCTCAGCTACAAGCCTACGGTGATCCCACCTTGCTGCAGGTGCTACTCGCCAACCTGCTAGGCAACGCATGGAAATTCACCCGTCGCCAGCCGAAGGCGAACATCGAATTCGGCCTCCTGCCCGATCATGATGAACAGACCGAACAGACCTTTTTCATCTGTGACAATGGCGTCGGTTTCGACATGAAATATATCCATAAACTCTTTATCGCTTTTCAACGTCTGCATGGCTTCGAGCAGTTTGAAGGGACTGGCATTGGTCTGGCAACGGTGCAGCGGATCATCAACAAACATAGCGGCCGCATCTGGGTCGAGGCGGCACCCGACAACGGGGCCACCTTTTATTTCACTCTTCCCTCCACCGGCAAAAGTGAACCAGTAGACAGTAACCAAGAAAAAGCAGTATACAATCCCACCTAGGCAGCTATTCAATGACGGGGGTCAACCATGGCAAGGCCAGCCACAATACTATTGATTGAAGACAATCCTGATGACGAAGCACTGACCGTCAGGGCACTTAAAAAAAACAACATCGCCAATGAAATCATCATCGCCCGCGACGGCCAGGAGGCACTGGATTATCTCTTCGGCGTAGGCCCATTTGCCGGGCGTGACACCACCCAGCTGCCACAGGTGGTGCTGCTTGATCTGAAACTTCCCAAGATCGATGGTTTGGAGGTGTTGAAACAGATTCGCAGCAATCCCCAAACCCAACTTTTACCAGTGGTGGTACTCACCTCCTCCAACGAAGAACGGGATATCGTCACCAGCTATTCACTTGGTGCCAACAGCTATGTCCGCAAGCCCGTCGATTTTGCGCAGTTCATGGAAGCGGCGCGACAACTTGGCCTGTACTGGCTGGTATTGAACGAGGTGTCCCTTGGCAGATAACATAAGCCCTCAACCACTGCTGCTGCGGCTGCTGTTGATAGAGGACTCCAACGACGACGCCCTGCTGCTGCAACGCGAGCTGCGCAAGGGTGGTTTCACAATCCACCTGCAGCGCGTTGAAACCACCGAGGCATTGCGTGAGGCGCTCGCCCATGATCACTGGGATATTGTTATCAGCGATCACAACTTACCCAATTTCGACGTCATCCAAGGGATGGCGCTGGTGCGCGAGTTTCATCCAGACATCCCCATCATCATCGTCTCCGGCACCATCGGCGAAGAGGTTGCCGTAGAGACAATGCGTCTGGGGGCAAACGACTACCTGATGAAGGGCAATCTCGCCCGGCTGGTGCCCGCTATCAAACGTGAGCTGCGCGAGGCAGAACAGCGCCGCACACTGCGCCAGGCCGAGGCCACCATCCATCACATGGCCTATCACGATGCCCTGACCGGGCTGGTTAATCGCGTTGAGTTTGAGCGACGCTTGCAGCGGGCGTTGCAAAACGCGCAGGAGCGCAACGTCAACCATGTGCTGCTCTACTTGGATCTCGACCAGTTCAAGATCATCAACGACACCTGTGGTCACATGGCCGGGGATGAGCTACTACGTTGCCTGACCGTTGATCTGCTGCTGCAAGTGCGCAACCGCGACACCCTGGCGCGGCTCGGCGGCGACGAGTTTGGCGTGCTGCTGGAAAACTGCTCCCTGGATCGTGCTCTGGAGATCGCCGAGACCATCCGCGAAACCATTAGCGACTTTCGTTTTATCTGGAAAGATCACAGTTTTTCCATCGGTGTCAGTATCGGCGTCACCATCATTGATCAGGCCAGCCACAGCGTCGAGGAGGTACTGAGCGGCGCCGACATGGCCTGTTATGCCGCCAAAGACCTGGGCCGCAACCGCGTCCATATTTACCGCGCCGACGATGCCGATCTGCACCACCGCCATATCGAGATGCAGTGGGCGTCGCGCATCGCTCAGGCCGTACAGGAGGATCGTTTTATCCTCCATGAACACGCCATCGTGGCGTTGAATGAAGATAAGCCAATCAACTACCGTGAATTCCTGCTGCGCATGGTCGATGAGAGGGGCGCCCTCATTCCGCCCTATGCCTTCATTCCGGCGGCGGAACGCTACAACATGATGACCAGCGTCGATCGCTGGGTAATCGCGAACGCCTTCGCCCACCTGGCCTGTGAAAACGTCTGCCCCAAAGGTAACAACGTTGAACGCATCACCTTCATCAACCTCTCCGGCACCTCGCTAAGTGACGCGGGGCTGTTGGAATATATTCACAGCCAACTGCAACACCACCAGCTGCCACCGCAATCCATCTGTTTTGAGATCACCGAGACGGCGGCGATCACCGATTTTCGCAACGCCCTCAGTTTTATCCACCAGATCAAGGCGCAGGGCTGCCGCTTTGCCCTGGATGATTTTGGCAGTGGCATGAGCTCCTTCTCCTACCTCAAGCGGATTCCGGTGGACTTCATCAAGATCGATGGCAGCTTTGTTAAAAACATACAGACTGATGCGATGGATCGCGCCGTGGTCAAGGCCATCACCGATATCGCCCATGTCGGCGGCATTAAAACCATTGCGGAGTATGTTCAAAATGAAGAGTGCCGGGAGTTACTACGTGACATCGGTGTCGATTTTGCCCAAGGGCACGGTATTGATCTGCCCAAGCCCATCAGCTGCCTGCCACTCACGCTAAACTCGTAGGATGGGTGGAGCACCCGGCTCTTGGGGCGCACAACCCATCCTACCGGCTCGGTCAGGCCATTTTTTTCATGGCCTTGCTAACACGATCGGCGTAATCAGCATCTGCTTCTTTAAACTGCGCCAGCGTCCGCTCCTGCACACTCTTGGTGGCGTGAACCAAGCCCCCGGCAATATTGCCCACCAACTGGTTCTTCTGATCATCCGACATCAACCGGTAAAGATCACCGGCCTGGCTAAAGTTATCTTCATCTTGCGTGTCGTAGGCCTTAACCCACGCCTCACCCACGATAGGCATCGGCGGCTCGGCAAACTCCGGCATGGGCGCTGGCGCGCCATCAGCAACACGGTCATTGGGATAAAAGTTCACGCCACCGCCCTGATTGTTGTCATTGCCAAAGGCCGCTGGCATCCCTGCCATCGCCCCATCACGCTGATAATGATGGAACGGGCAACGCGGCGAGTTGACCGGCAACTGGTTGGCGTTGGCGCCAATACGATAGCGATGTGCATCCGGGTAGGCCATCAAGCGCGCCTGCAACATTTTGTCCGGCGAAGCGCCGATGCCGGGCACTAAGTTGCCGGGGCTGAAGGCAGCCTGTTCGGTCTCGGCAAAGTAGTTGGTGACGTTGCGGTTCAACTCCATTTGGCCAATCTCGACCAACGGAAAGTCAGCGTGGGGCCAGACCTTGGTCAGGTCGAAGGGGTTGATCTTGTAGGTCTGCGCCTGCGCCTCCCCCATGATCTGCACCTTCACCGTCCAACTCGGGAAATCGCCCTTGTTGATCGACTCCACCAGATCCTGCTGCGCGCCGACAGGGGACATCTTGGCCGCCTCTTCATTGGTCAGCGTCTTGACGCCCTGATTGGTCTTGAAGTGCCATTTCACCCAGCTGCGTTCGCCCTTGGCATTCCAAAAACTCAGGGTATGTGAGCTGAAACCGTGCATATGACGCAGCGAGGCAGGGATGCCGCGGTCCGACATCAGAATGGTCATCTGGTGCAGCGACTGCGGGCTGCTGGCCCAGAACTCGAACATCGCCGCCGGGTCGGGCAGATTGGTCTGGGGGTTCTTCTTCTGTGAATGGACGAAATCGGGGAACTTGATCGGATCACGCAGGAAAAAGACCGGGGTGTTGTTGCCCACCATGTCCCAATTGCCCTGCTCGGTGTAGAACTTGACCGCAAAGCCACGTGGATCACGGGCATAGTCGCTGGAATCCTGGCCGCCGCCGACAGTGGAGAAGCGGGCAAAAATCTCGGTCTTCTTGCCAACGCCCTGGAGAAACTTGGCGATAGTGACGTCGGACAGGTCTTTGGTGACAGTAAAGGTGCCGTAAGACCCTGTACCGCGGGCATGCACCACACGCTCCGGAATACGTTCGCGGTTAAAGTGGGCCAGCTTTTCGAACATACGGAAGTTGTCGAAGGTCAGCGAACCACGCTCACCAGCGCTGATACTGTTTTGATCTTCGGCAACGGGAGCGCCGTTGGTAGTAGTCATGGGACATTTAGGTTTCTGGCTCATGTCGAACTCCTTTCATAGTTTAAGGGTGGATCATTTAACTTACGCAAACACTATAGCCATTGATTATAGTAATCATAAAATTGATCGTTATTATTTATATGATTCAAATTTTCGATTTATGTGACATACCGGTTCAGCGCTCTATCGACACATGGCAACACTTAATTAGCGCAGACGGCAACGCCCTTCCTCTGCCATAAAAATTCAAACGTCCTATTAAACCAGCCAATACTTTTCATTAATAAACATCAGCATATCATATTGACTTAGACTTAGACCAGATCTAATATGCGTCCAGCAAAGCCACTCACCGGCGCTGCAAAAACAATGTTTGAACAATTTTCAGGAGAAGATCGATGATGACTAAATCCAAATCTGCCCTTCTGGTCACCGGTGCAGCGCTGCTGCTCGTTGGTGCCAGTGCTGCCAGCGCCTTCGAGGCGTTGCCGAAGAACGTGCCCACCCCGGCGGACAACCCCACCACCGCTGCCAAAGTTAAGCTGGGCAAACAGCTCTACTTTGATCCCCGTCTCTCCATCGACGGCACCGTCTCATGCAACTCCTGCCACAACGTCATGGCCAGCGGCACCGACAGCCGCGCCACCTCGGTCGGCATCGACGGCCAGCGCGGCGGCAGAAGCGCCCCCACCGTTTGGAACGCCGCCTTCCTCAGCGTTCAATTCTGGGATGGCCGCGCCAATACCCTCGAAGATCAAGCCAAGGGGCCACCCCTGAACCCGATCGAGATGGGCATGCCCAGCGAAGCGGCCGTGGTTGAACGTCTCAACTCTATTCCTGGTTATGTTGAGCAATTCAACAAGGCATTTGGCAGCAAAGATGCAGTGAGCTACGACAACATGGCCAAGGCCATTGCCTCCTTTGAGCGCACCCTGATTACCCACAACAGCCCCTTCGATCAGTATCTGGCGGGCAACAAAAAGGCACTCTCAGCCCAGGCTCAACAAGGCATGAAGGTGTTTGAAGAGAGCGGTTGCGGCGCCTGCCACAGCGGTCCCAACTTCGCCGGTCCATTGATGAAGGCAGGCCAGGGCTTCTACCAGAAGTTCCCGATCATGGAGAGCAGCTACGACGCCAAGTACAAGCTGCTGGAAGATCTGGGCCGTTATGAGGTAACCAAGCAGGATGGCGACAAAAACGTCTGGCGCGTACCGAGCCTGCGTAACGTAGCTCTGACCGCCCCTTACTTCCACAACGGCGCAGTCCAGACCCTAGACGAAGCAGTCCGTGTCATGGCCAAGGCCCAGCTCGGTAAGGTGTTGAGCGACAAAGAGGCAGCCGATCTCGTGGCCTTCCTTGAGAGCCTGAGTGGCGAGTTCCCCAAGATAGACATGCCACGTCTGCCTGCTACAGCCGGTAGTAGCTTGGTGGGTGCAGTGAAATAATTCAGCAATGTAAAAACAGAAAGGGACGCCTCGGCGTCCCTTTTTTAATTCGCTGATTTTTATAGTTTGAAACGCAATATTGAGGTTCGTAACTCCGTCGCCAACCGGGCAATATCATTACTGACCTTGGCGGTGTGCCCCGCGCCTAAACTCATCTCCGTGGCCGCATCACTGATGGTGACGATGCTGTGATTGATCTCCGCCGACACCGCACTCTGTTCTTCCGAGGCACTGGCGATCTGCAGCGTCATGTCACTGATCGTGGTGACAGCCTTGGAGATGGATAAGAGTGAGGCCCCTGCCAGATTAACTTGGGTTACCCCCTGCTCTGCCATCCCCTGCCCGGTCTCCATCACCTTCACCGCCTGTGAGGCACGGGCTTGCAGCGTCTCTATCGTCTTTTGAATCTGAGCTGTTGACTCCTGAGTGCGCTGCGCCAGGGTACGCACCTCATCAGCGACCACGGCAAAACCACGCCCCTGCTCTCCAGCACGAGCCGCCTCGATGGCTGCGTTGAGCGCCAACAGATTAGTTTGGTCGGCAATCGCCTTGATCACATCCAGTACTGTGCCAATGTTCTGGCTGTCCGAGGCCAGCTCCTGGATAACGGCAGAGGATTTCTTCACCTCGGCGGCCAAATTGGTGATCGCCTTGACACTCTGCTCCACCACTTTGGCGCCCGCCAACGTCTCGCCGTTGGCTTTGGCTACTGCATCGGCCACTTGGGTGGCATTATTCGCCACCGCCTCCATGGAGGCGGTTATCTCATTCATGGCGATAGCCACCTGATCGGTCTCGCTTTGTTGCTGTGCAACACCGTTGCGGGCCTCTTCTGTCACCGTCGACAACTCTTTCGAGGCGGCCGCCAGCTGAGCGGCGACGCTAGAGACTTCGTGCAGTGTCCCCGCCATTTGGCTCATCATCTGATTGAAATTGGCAGCCATCTCACCCAACTCATCCTTACCCTCTGCAAGGCGCAGATTTAAATCATTGTTGGCAGAGATGCGACGAATCGTCTCATTGGTGTGGCTGAGTGAGTGCTTGATACCGGCGCCGATCCAAATGCCAATCCCGATCACCAATACTAGGTTGATAACGGCAATAATGACCATCCCGTTGACAGCGGCATGGGCATCCTCACTAAGGCCAAAGGCAAGCACGCCGACCATCATGATGCTACTAACGACCTGAAGTAGATTGATTTTATGACTGACTCTCATGACATCCCCGCAATTAATCGACACAACAGCTGTGCCAAGTTTCGTTTGGCAGTAAGTAGTACCCCAAGTTAACTATCGGATATAAGCCATAAAATATTATAAGATTTTTATATTTTAACTTTTATTACATTCATAACAACGACATACAAACAGCCAAAGTCTATAGTTGGTTGAGATGGGCTCCGCTACCTACAAACAAAAAAAGGGGGCATCACCAGACACCCCCCCTTTCTGTATTCCAGATAAATCCGCTAACGCCGTCTGCCCGAGCTGCCGCCCAGCAGTGACCCCAGCACCCCTCGCACAATTTGCCGCCCCAGCTGGCTACCGATGGCGCGGGCGGCACTCTTAGCCAAGGCGGTGACAATTGAATCGCCGTGGCTTGAAGCAGCCGGTCTGCTGCTCTTGTGCTGCTGTTGCTGTTGCTGCTGCTGTTGCGCCTCCTCCGCTTGCGCCATTAATACTTCACCGCGTTTTTGCAAAAGCTCATAGGCCGATTCACGGTCGAGCACGCTGTTGTACTTGCTCGCCAGTGGTGAACGGCTCAGGTGTTGCTGGCGCTCCTCCTCGATCAAGGGGCCGATGCGCGACTGCGGCGGCGCGATCAAGACACGCTCGACCATGGTCGGCTGCCCCTTTTCATCCAACACTGAGACCAGCGCCTCACCGACACCAAGCTGGCTGATTACCGCCTCGACATCAAGGGCTGGATTGCTGCGCAAAGTCTGAGCCGCCGTCCGCACCGCCTTTTGATCCTTGGGGGTAAAGGCCCGCAGTGCATGTTGAATGCGGTTGCCAAGTTGACCGGCGATATTGACCGGAATATCGGCCGGGGTCTGAGTGATGAAAAAAACACCCACACCTTTAGAACGGATCAACCGCACTACCTGTTCAACCTTGTCGACCAGCGCCGCCGGGGCGTTTTTGAAAAGCAGATGGGCCTCGTCGAAGAACAAGACCAATTTGGGCTTATCAGAATCACCGACCTCCGGCAGCTCCTCAAACAGCTCCGACAACAGCCAGAGCAGGAAAGTGGCGTACAAGCGCGGTCGCGGCATCAGCGCCGTGGCATCCAACATGCTGACCACGCCGTTGCCGGAGAAATCGACCTGCATCAGATCCTGCAACTGCAACGCCGGTTCGGCGAGAAACTGCTCCGCCCCCTCCTGTTCCAGTACCAGCAAGCCGCGCTGAATGGCGCCGATGCTGGCGCTAGAAAGGTTGCCGTACTCCTTCTGCAAGGTCTTGGCGTTGTCGGCCAGCCAACTCAACATCGAACGCAAATCCTTGAGATCGAGCAGCAGCAACCCCTCGTCATCAGCAATCTTGAAACAGGCGTAAAGCACCGCTTCTTGAGTCTCATTCAGCTCCAGCAGATTGGCGAGCAGCAGCGGCCCCATCTCAGAGATGGTGGTGCGCACCGGATGGCCGCTCTTGCCGAAAAGATCCCAAAAAATCACCGGATAGGCGCGATTCTGATATTGAGTCAGCGCCAGCGTCTGCAACCGCGCCTGAATTCGCTCATTGGCCGTGCCCGGTTTGGCTAGGCCCGAGAGATCACCCTTGATGTCGGTAACAAAGACCGGCACCCCGACCTGCGAAAATCCCTCCACCAACGTCTGCAACGTCACCGTCTTGCCAGTACCCGTCGCGCCCGTAATCAAGCCGTGACGATTGGCCATGCGCAGCCGCAGCCCCACCTGGCTCGTTGCATTAGCACCAATGAAAAGCGTATTTTGATCCATCATCCTTCCCTTACAAATTAACGGCCCCATTCACGGTGGCGAGGCACAACGTTACTGGATTTTGCAGCAAACCGGAATGTGCTGCGAGTGGAATTTATATTCGTTGTATCATTGTCAGCCAGTACCTGAACAGAGGTAGTGGGAGCGGCCTTCCACAAAACAATTCTCAGACAGCGAGTGTTTAATGTCCCCAGAAAATCCCATTGGCGTATTTGATTCCGGCGTTGGAGGCCTGTCGGTGCTGCGTGAAATCCGCCGTTTGCTGCCGCACGAAGCGCTGCTCTACGTCGCTGACTCTGCCCACGTCCCCTACGGTGAAAAGAGCCGCGAGTTTATCGCGGCACGCGCCATCACCATCAGCGAATTTTTCATCCGCCAGCAGGCCAAAGCAATTGTCGTTGCCTGCAACACCGCCACCAGTGCGGCGGTCGAGACACTGCGCGCCTGTTTTGATGTGCCCATCATCGCCATGGAGCCCGCCATCAAACCGGCGGCAGAAAAAACCCGCTCCCGCATCATCGGCGTACTCGCCACCAACGGCACGCTTAAAAGCGAACGTTTTGCCAACCTGCACGCCCGTCACAACAATGGTGTCGAGATTGTTGTACAACCCTGCTCAGGCTGGGTAGAACTAGTGGAGCGGGGCGACCTTAGCAGCGCCATCGCTTTGGCACTGGTCAGCCGCTATGTCACGCCATTGATCGAAAAAGGGGCCGATACACTGGTGCTGGGTTGCACCCATTACCCCTTCCTGCGGGAACTGATCCAGGCCGTCGCCGGTGACGCTGTCGTCATCATCGACCCCAGCCCTGCCGTCGCCCGCGAATTGCAGCGCCGCCTACAGCTTCAGCAGCTACTCAATCAGCAAAGTAGCGCAGGTGAAGAACAGTTCTGGACATCAGGCGAACCCACACTCACTACCCAAACGCTATCACTGCTGTGGAATAGCACCGTGACGCTAAAACATCTGCCCGAAACAAACTCAACAACTTAATTAATTCAAAAAATATCTAGACTCACATCGTGTTTTTTAGCCTGGATTACCACTGCCATTCCCCTATCGCATCATCATTACTGCGCAATCGCTGTCCCATGATGTCCTTCACTTCAGTCATGTTAAGCAATTCAACATAGTGGCCCCGGCCAACAGGTGCAACCGCAACCAACCTTGCCCAACGGATGAGTTGCGTTTCGCTTATGCCACTTTTCTCGGCCAACAGCTTGCGGCCACGCGCGCTGCTGCAGATACCCAACAGCGTTGCCACGCAGGGGATGCCCGACAGCGATAAAGCGGTGGCGTGACCAAGAACAACCGATTGGTGCTTATCTATTGCCATGTTCATCGCTATTCTCCAGCTTATGATCAAACTCAGCCTCGCCACCGGCGGTTTCAGTACAACCATTTCGAGCATCCAGCAATAACGTCTGCTCACCCTGCGTAACAGAAAAACAATTCTCATGATTGGTCAGCAGCCCCAATAATCTTGGCAGCAACACCACAACACCTGACTCTGCCAATCGCGGCTCTATTGCTATCTTCTCTGCCAAAAAATTGATATCGATTTTTTGCAGCAGTGCCTCCATAGAAATTGCACCGCTAGCTGACAATAGAAGCGCAACCTCCTGTTGTTTCATAATATCGATGGCTGTGTTCACCATCAGGGGCAGAAAGCGTGTGGCTTGGTCAAAACTGAACTCTCTGTAGACCAACAACGAGATGAGCAAGCCGCCATTTTTTTCGATGATCTCATTGACAATCTTCATGATGATCGATCTCCTTATCGTGAAATTGATGCTGCAAAATATTGCCGCTATGCCATCAACTATCGACGAAAAAGAGCCTTTAAACAATGGTGAAAAAGTGGCTTTTACACTGCTTTACAACATGTTTGAAATGCGGAGGGAAGCGACGAAAAGAATTGATTTTAGAGGAGTGATGGATTGAAGCATGACCACTTCATTACTGGATGATCTGATCTCCCCAGCAATAAAAAAAGCCCCCGGCACCAACGGTGCCGGGGGCCACGACTGATTAGCGCTGCAGAATGTGCAATTCTACGCGACGATTATCAGCACGACCCTTGGCGGTAGCGTTATCGGCAACAGGCTTGTCAGGACCATAACCCTTGGCCTTGAGATTGTCAGCCTTAACGCCTTTACCCACCAGATAGGCGACTACGGCATCGGCGCGCTGTTGTGACAAGCTACGATTAAGCTTGGCAGAACCGGTGCTATCGGTATGACCGGAGACCTCAACCACCATGGTGGAGTATTTGGTCAACGTAGCGGCCATGTCATCCATTACACTTTGCGAGTCAGCCGTCAGCTTGGCTGAGCCAGTTTCAAAGTTAACGCCTTTGAGGACAATAACTTCGGCCAATTCGCAACCTTTGCTATCAACACGGGCATCGGCCTTGCTATCAGGGCAAGTGTCTTTGCTATCGACTACGCCATCGTTGTCGCCGTCAAACTCACAACCTTTGGCGTCAACCTTAGCGCCATGAGCGGTGTTAGGGCAGCTGTCTTTGCTGTCGACTACGCCATCGTGATCGCCATCTAATTCACAACCCTTGGCATCAACTTTGGTACCTTTTGGTGTGTTGGCACAGCTATCAATACTATCTTTCACGCCGTCGTTGTCACTGTCACCATCCACGGGTTCTTTCTTCACGGCTACGGGTGCTGGTGCAATCACCTTAGCTACAACAGGTGCGGCGACAACGGCCGCTACTACTGGAGCGCTCTTGCTACCAAACGGCACCATCAGCGAAACATTAACCATCCAGTCACCAAAACGGGTAACACCTTGCATGCGGTTGTCATCATCCAGACGATAACGCACATCACCACGCAGATTAATGCCTGAATCGGTAAGGCTGTGCATCACACCAGCACCGGCATTGACCATGGCATTGTTTTGGCTATCACCTGCAATTTTGGTGCGCAACAGGCCCGCGCCGATTACGCCGTAGGGTGAAAGGTGCATGGAGCGATCAAAGAAATAGAGTCCATCCAGCTGCGCACCGCGCTGCTTGTAGGTATCACCGCCCGCATCGAGATCAAGATTGTCAGCAGCAATGTTGAACTCGAGATTCCAGGCAGGAGAGAACTGCTTGCCGAGTCCTAACATCATATTGACATCGTTGCCGGAGTTACGATCGCTGTCGGCTTTGATGTAGGAGAGTGATGGCACAAAGTAGGCACTTCCATCACTGGATGCAGCCATTGCTGGTGTGGCGGCCACCGCAGAGACACTCAACATTACCCCAATAATTGTATTATTTTTATACGACATAAATGCTCCTTGAGTTGTGGTTCTTAGTCATTGCATATTTAAGACTAGCACCGACAACAGTAAATTGTCATGACAGTCAGCAATCACGGCGCGAGGATACGTGTACCTTCCTTTTTTCTCAACATAATCAACTGTTGATTTACACTACTTTACAATTTCGCGGAGTAATTCAGCGGCAGCACTCCTAATTACGGATCAGCCCTGGGTATTCTGTATAATCGCGTGAAGTTTTGGAGAAGACGTATGCGCATTGCTCTCATCGAAGACGATCTATTCCAGGCCCAGCACATGGGGCTCTGGTTAACCGCTGCCGGTCACCATCTGCACCACTACGGCAATGGTGAGGCATTCATCCGCGCCCTGCATCTTGAAAGCTTCGATCTCATCGTCATGGATTGGGGACTGCCCGACATCAGCGGTATTGAACTGGTGAAGAGTGTGCGCGAACGCGATCCGCTGGTGCCGGTGCTCTTCATCACCAGCCGCGACAGCGAACAGGACATCATCGCTGCGCTCAGCGCCGGGGCCGATGACTACCTGATCAAACCACCACGGCAGGGCGAGACCCTGGCACGTATCAG
>JAYUTP010000287.1:0-13468 GCA_043755075.1 Tenderia sp. (SeqCode) | reverse complement strand
GGTTGAAAGCGAGACCAGTGCTGAGCGTCAGCAGCTGTTGGAAAATCTCCAAGAGGGTCAGGTAGTTAAAGGCATCGTCAAAAACCTTACTGACTACGGCGCGTTTATTGATCTGGGTGGTATTGATGGTCTGCTGCACATTACTGATATGGCGTGGCGTCGTGTACGTCAACCCTCAGAGATCGTGAACGTTGGTGACGAGATTGAAGTCAAAGTTCTGAAATTCGACAAAGAGCGCCATCGTGTATCCCTGGGCCTGAAACAGATGGGTGAAGATCCATGGGAAGCTATTTCTCATCGTTACCCAGTTGGCAGCCGTCTGAGTGGTAAGGTCACCAATATTGCTGACTACGGTTGTTTTGTTGAGATCGAAAATGGTGTTGAAGGGCTGGTCCATGTCTCTGAAATGGACTGGACCAATAAAAACATTCATCCCTCCAAGGTTGTTCATGTTGGGCAGGAAGTGGATGTTATGGTTCTTGATATCGACGAAGAGCGTCGCCGTATCTCTCTGGGCATGAAGCAGTGCCAGTCCAATCCATGGGAAACGTTTGCTGCTACTCACAATAAGGGCGACAAGATCAGCGGTACGATCAAGTCCATCACCGACTTTGGTGTATTTGTTGGTCTGGATGGTGGTATCGATGGCCTGCTACATCTCTCTGACCTTTCTTGGAATGAAGCTGGCGAAGAAGCTGTGCGTGAGTACAAGAAGGGCGATGAAGTCGACGCCGTTATTTTGGCTATTGACCCAGAGCGTGAGCGTATCTCACTAGGCGTTAAACAACTGGATCAGGATCCCTTCTCCATGTACGTTGGTGAGCACGCAAAGGGCTGTATCGTGAAAGGCAATGTAATCGAGGTCGATGCTAAGATGGCCATAATACAATTGGCTGATAGCGTTGAGGGTCATCTGCGAGCATCTGAGCTGGCCCGCGAGCATGTTGAAGACGCACGTACTCTTCTGAGTGTGGGTGATGAAGTTGAAGCCAAATTTATTGGCGTAGACCGTAAAAACCGTACAATCATGCTCTCCGTGAAGGCCAAAGACAGCGAGGAAGAAGCTGAAGTCATTCAGGAGTACGCGACCACTAAGACGAGTACAGCCACCACGTTGGGTGACCTCATTAAAGAAAAAATGGGAACTCAGGGTTAGTATCTATTGTTAGCCTAACTAACCACCCGGGATCTGCCCCGGGTGGTTTTCTAAAAGCTGTTGCCAACGCACCCGATATAGGTCAATATTTAACTTTAACAGTGGCTTACAGGCCTCTGATAGGGCAGGGGATTGTAAACAATGACTAAGTCTGAACTTATAGATTTATTGGCGCAGCATCATAAGCAGCTTACCTATAAAGATGTCGAATTTGCCGTCAAGATAATGATTGAGCAAATGGCCCAGAATTTATCTACCGGAGAACGGATAGAGATTCGTGGCTTTGGCAGCTTTTCGCTTCATTTTCGTCCGCCTCGAACTGGAAGAAATCCAAAAACTGGAGACTCGGTGCCGCTGGAGGGAAAGTATGTTCCTCATTTCAAGCCCGGCAAAGAGCTAAGAGAGCGTGTTAACGAAAGCATTGGCCGGGTCGAAATCACTGAAGCCTGATCCTAAACTGGATCTCCCGAAGGGGGATGGGAGAGATGTTGAATACAATAGGTGTCATCTTTTTTATTGTGCTGCTTGCTGTGGGACTGGGCTTTTCGTTGCTTAACTTTACGCCTGTCGAGTTAAATTACTATTTTGGTAGTGTTGAAATGCCGTTTGCGCTTGCCTTGGTCGCAGCCCTTGCGATAGGCACTTTATTAGGTATATTTGGCATGGTTGCTATTGTGATTAAACTCAAGCGTGAGGGCATGCGACTTAAAAAAACGATTCGAGCGTCTGAGCGTGAACTGTCGCAGCAACGAGCCCTGCCGGTTAAAGATCGGCACTAAAACATGTTGAACCTCCTCTGGCTGTTATTGCCCATGGCTGCTGCCTCAGGGTGGTATCTGGCGAAGAAAGAGTATCAACGGAAGACAGCAGAACAATCATATGAACTTCCTCAAGACTATTACAAAGGTCTTAACTACATTCTCAATGAGCAACCTGATAAGGCGATTGATCTTTTTATAAAGATATCAGAGCTTGATAATGGAATAGTTGAAATTCACCTTGCTCTCGGGAGCCTCTTCAGAAAACGAGGTGAGGTTGACCGCGCCATTCGCACACATCAAGGATTGATTAATCAGTCATCTTTAAGTAATGAAATTTATATTCAAGCGTTGCATGAGCTGGCGCTGGATTACATGAGTGCTGGTCTACTGGATCGTGCAGAGGATCTATGTTTGGAGTTGGTGGATATGGATGGCCGCAATCTTGCCGCACTCCATATTCTGCAGGAAATATATCAACAGGAAAAAGAGTGGTTTCGTGCCATTGAGATGGCGCGAAAAATCACTCTTTGCAGCCCTGAAAAGCAGTCACACATCATTGCGCACTATTACTGTGAATTAGCTAACGATGTTCGTAAAAAAGGGGATATCACTCAGGCTCGGCGCATGCTTGATAAGGCGTTGTCTGATGACGCCTCTTGTGGGCGAGCTGTTATTATCCTTGGAAAAATCGAACAAAACTTAGGCAATTTTGCGGAGGCTATTGATGCCTACCAAAGATTGGACTCAGCTGCGCCTGAGTATTTATCTGAAGTACTTCCCGCTCTGCAAATTTGTTATGAGTCGTTGGGGCAGTCATCACAATTGGTGGAATATCTCAGGCGCATTGTTCATAGACATCATGCTGTTGAGCTGGTGCTTGGAGCTACTCATATTTTGAACAGATATGCAGGAGAGGAAGCTGCGCTCAATTTTTTGATGCGCGAGGTGCATCAAAATCCTTCGTTGCGTGGTGTGCAGCGTCTTCTGGAGCTGGACATAAGTCGCCAAGAAAAGGATAACGTAGGACATATGAGGGTGATCAAGGCGTCGCTCGATAAGCTACTGACAAACAAACCGATTTATCGTTGTATTAGCTGTGGATTTACAGGCATGGAGATGCACTGGTGTTGTCCGAGCTGTAAGCGCTGGTCGAGTGTTAAGCCAATACAAGAGTTTCAATGGGGAGCAAGTATTTAAGATGGTGGATTACAAACGAATCATCGTCGCGTTGGATTACTCCAACGCAATCGATGCGCTAATTATGGCGGATCAGCTTGACCCAGCCCGCTGTCGCCTCAAGGTTGGCAAGGAGCTTTTTACCCATGAAGGCCCGCAGATTGTTAGGCAATTGCAAAAGCTGGGGTTTGAGCTGTTTTTGGATCTAAAATTTCATGACATTCCCAATACGGTTGCGGCGGCCTGTTCAGCCGCTGCTGATCTGGGTGTCTGGATGGTCAATGTTCACGCACTCGGTGGGCGGCGCATGATGGAGGCCGCTCGTAAAGCTGTTGATGCAAATGGCCACCCAACGCTACTTATTGCTGTAACCGTACTCACCAGTATGGCAGCGGAAGATCTACGTGAAGTCGGTCTCGCTGATAGTCCTGAAAATGAGGTGTTACGACTTGCAACTCTAGCAAGTGAATCGGGGCTTGATGGTTTAGTCTGTTCCGCACAAGAAGCTGGCGGTCTAAACAAACGCTTTGGTCAGGATTTTTTATTTGTAACACCGGGAGTTCGCTCTGCTGGAGTTGATGCGGGTGATCAGCGTCGTGTGATGACCCCTGAGCTGGCTATCAAATCGGGTGCTAGCTATCTAGTGATCGGCCGACCAATTACCCAAGCCTCCGATCCAGCGTTGGCCTTTAATGAAATCTGGCATCAGGTCGCCAGTGTTTCGGCTTGACTCGATAGTTGTTGCTAGGCATGCTCTCCTTGTAGTTTAAATAAACAATATAGTTGTGCACATGAGGGGAATAACATGATTAAACAACTGCTTTTAACTGCAACACTACTATTCAGTGCTTTTACGCTTTACGCCGCAGAGCTGATTAACATTAATACCGCGAGTGCGGAAACCATCGCCAAAGGTATAAGTGGTATTGGCATGGTAAAAGCCGAGGCTATCGTTAAATATCGCGAAAAAAATGGTCCATTCAAGAACGTTGATGATATGGATAAGGTTAGTGGCATAGGCGAGGGTACCCTGAAAAAAATTCGAAATCAGGTGACCGTTTCATCGGTAGATAAGATCAAAAAATAGCGGTTGTGGTTTACTATGAAACGCCATGCAGAAATATTGCATGGCGTTTTGTTTTAGGTAAGGTCGATGATGTTACTTCTTCGAAAGAACTATTTATTATTAGTGCGTTAGTTGATAAAGACAAGGCAGTATTAGACTATGATTATTCAGCCAGTTGTCCTCAGTGGTGGTTCCGGTACTCGGCTATGGCCGCTTTCACGTGAACACTATCCAAAGCAATTGATTGCCCTGTGTGGAGATCATAGTCTGCTACAAGAGACACTGCTTAGGCTAAATGGATTGGAAGAAAAATCTCCCGCTGTGCAGATGCGTGCACCACTCATTGTTTCAAATGAGGAGCACCGTTTCCTGGTGGCGGAACAGATGCGCCAGATCAACTGCTCCTTTGAAAAAATCATCCTTGAGCCAGTTGGCCGGAATACTGCCCCAGCGCTGACACTGGCTGCGTTAGCGGCCACGAGAGATGGGCAGGATCCGCTACTGTTGGTTATGCCTGCAGATCATGTCATTCAAAATGTTGATGCATTCCAGCAGACCCTGATTGAGGGGGCGGAACTAGCTGAAAGCTCTTACCTAGTGACATTCGGCATCGTCCCTTCCGCCCCAGAAACCGGTTACGGTTACATCATGAAAGGAAGCTCTCTCACCGGTGAAGCCTCCACCATTGGTCGTTTTGTCGAGAAACCTGACAAAACGACTGCCGAGCAATATCTGCAGTCGGGGCAATACCTTTGGAACAGCGGCATGTTCATGATGCGAGCTTCACTCTGGCTCAAGGCGATCAATCAGCATCACCCCGCCATCGCCCAGGCCTGTCAGGCAGCCTTTGATGCTGGCAGAGAGGATGTCGACTTTTACCGTGTCGATAAACAGCTCTTCTGCGCCTGTCCCAGTGACTCCATCGACTATGCCGTCATGGAAAAAATCGCTTCATCAGAGGGGCAAGCGGATAGCCCAATCCTGGGTGCCATGATACCGCTGGATGCCGCCTGGTCAGATGTCGGCTCCTGGTCCAGCCTTTGGGATGTGAGCCCGCACGATGAATCAGGCAATGTGATCAAAGGTGATGTCTATGCCCTCGCTACCAAAAACAGCCTTCTGATCTCTGAGCATCGTGTTCTCGCCACGGCTGGATTGGAAGATATGATTGTTGTTGAGACTGCTGATGCCGTGATGGTAGTCCACAAGGATCAAGCTCAGGGTGTCAAAAAACTGGTAGAGCTGATCAAAGCAGATGGCCGTACTCAACACCAAAGCCATCGTCGTGTCTATCGTCCATGGGGCTGCTATGAATCGATTGATGCCGGTGATCGCTTTCAGGTAAAGCGCATCACCGTCAATCCTGGCGCCGCACTCTCACTGCAAATGCACCACCACCGCGCCGAACACTGGGTGGTAGTGAGGGGGACGGCCAAAGTGACTTCGGGTGAGCAGCAGATTTTGTTAACTGAAAACCAATCCACCTATATTCCCATTGGCGTAAAACACCGTTTGGAAAATCCCGGCGCCATTCCATTGGAGCTGATTGAAGTGCAATCCGGTAGTTATCTGGGGGAGGATGACATCGTCCGATTTGAGGATGTGTACGGGCGCTGATTACCATATCAAGCCACTTCACTATAGTCTTGTTATTCTATAAACTAGATGGCCACGTTTAATGCCTTGAATATTGTGGTAAAATTACGTCTTCTAAAATCATTATTCAGGTGGCCACATTTATCCCGGTAGATTGTAAGGGGGTGGGCCATGGTGGGGGGCAGATGTTAGCTACAGTACTTGTCACCGGCGGTGCCGGATTTATTGGTTCCAATTTTGTGCTCGACTGGTTGTCTTTATCTGATGAGCCCGTCATCAATCTCGATAATCTTACCTACGCCGGCAATCTGCATAACCTTGAAGCCCTGAAGAGTGACAAACGTCACATCTTTGTTCGTGGGGACATCGGTCACCACGATCTGGTGCTGGATCTACTGCGTGAACACAATGTGCGCGCCGTGATTAACTTCGCAGCCGAGAGCCACGTCGACCGCTCCATTCATGGGCCGGAGGATTTCATTCAAACCAACATCGTTGGCACCTTCCATCTATTGGAAGCTGTGCGTGCTTATTGGAATGGATTGACAGATGTAGATAAAACAGCATTCAGATTTTTGCACGTCTCCACCGATGAGGTTTATGGTTCGCTAGAGAAAAACGATCCGCCCTTTGCAGAAACCAATCGTTACGAACCCAACAGTCTATACTCAGCCAGCAAAGCCGCCAGTGACCACTTGGTGCGCTCCTATCATCACACCTACGGCCTACCGGTGCTCACCACCAACTGCTCAAACAACTATGGCCCCTATCACTTTCCAGAAAAGCTGATACCACTCTGTATCCACAACGCACTCACAGGCAAACCTCTGCCCATTTATGGCGATGGCCAACAGATCCGCGACTGGCTTTATGTAAAAGATCACTGCTCCGCCATTCGTCGCGTACTTGAAGAGGGCAGAGTCGGGGAAGTTTATAACGTGGGTGGCTGGAACGAAAAATCTAACATCGAAGTAGTAAAGACACTTTGCACTATACTCGACGAGATCAAACCGCGTGACGACGGCCACTCTTACACCGAACAGATCACCTTCGTTAAAGATCGCCCCGGCCACGATCATCGCTATGCTATCGACGCCCGCAAACTTGAGCGAGAATTGGGTTGGAAGCCTACTGAAATCTTTGAAACGGGCATTCGCAAAACAGTGCAGTGGTATTTAGATAACCAGGGATGGGTCAACAACATCACCAGTGGCGCTTATCGTGACGGGGTGGAACGGCAGTATCTCGCATGAAAATTTTACTACTAGGCAAGGATGGCCAAGTAGGCTGGGAACTACAGCGCGCACTATCACCCCTAGGTGAAGTGGTGGCCTGTAATTGCCATGAAGCTGATCTGGAACAGCCTGAATCACTGCGACAACTTGTGCGTAGCGTTGCCCCGCAAATTATCGTAAACGCAGTAGCCTACACCGCCGTTGATCGCGCCGAGTCAGAGCCCGACCGCGCCATGTGCATCAATGCAGAATCTGTCGGTGTACTTGCTGAAGAGGTCAAAAGGCTCAATGGCTGGCTTGTCCATTATTCCACCGATTATGTATTTGATGGCAGCAAGCAAGGTGCCTATCTGGAAACAGATGTTACCGCCCCGCAGAGTGTTTATGGCCAAAGCAAACGGGCGGGGGAGCTGGCGATTGAAGCGTCGGGTTGCAACCATCTGATCCTGCGCACTAGCTGGGTCTTTGCCGCACGCGGAAACAACTTCGCAAAAACAATGTTGCGATTGGCCAAAGATCGCGCAGAGCTCAAGGTAGTAAGTGATCAGATCGGAGCCCCCACCAGCGCCGAACTAATCGCAGATGTAACTGCACTAGCGCTCTACCGCCTGCAGCACGATCAAACACTCGCCGAACGGGCCAGCGGCATCTATCATTTGGTGGCAAGCGGCGAAGTCAACTGGCATGGTTACGCCCAGTATGTGATTGGCGAGGCATTGCGCTTAGGCGCAACACTTGATGCTTTGCCAGAACGGGTACATCCCATCAGCACGGCAGAATATCCACTTCCAGCGTCTCGTCCCACCAACTCCAGACTCAATACTCAGAAATTGCGCGATACCTTTGGTGTGATTCTGCCATCCTGGCAAACGCACGCGCAACGGATGATCACTGAAATAATTCAAACGGGGGCCTAATGAAACGCAAAGGAATCATACTCGCCGGTGGCACAGGCTCACGCCTCCATCCAGCCACGCTGGTCGTCTCAAAACAGCTGCTGCCTGTATTTGATAAACCGATGATCTACTATCCGCTTAGCACCCTGATGCTGGCCGATATTCGTGACATCCTCATCATCTCCACACCACAGGACACACCACGTTTCAGCCAGTTTCTAGGCGATGGCAGTCAGTGGGGGCTCAACCTGCAATACGCCGTACAATCCTCACCCGATGGTCTCGCGCAAGCCTTTATTATTGGCGAATCATTTCTTGGTAGTTCCCCCTCCGCACTGGTTCTCGGCGACAATATTTTCTATGGTCACGACTTCCCTGCGCTGTTGGGCAGTGCCATGGGCCGTATCAATGGAGCAAGCGTCTTCGCCTATCACGTACACGATCCAGAACGTTACGGCGTAGTGGAATTTGATGCTCAAGGCAAAGCTATTAGCCTCGAAGAGAAACCCAAAATACCAAAATCCAATTATGCCGTGACAGGACTTTATTTCTACGATCAGCAGATTGTCGAATTGGCGAAAAGCCTCAAACCCTCACCCCGAGGCGAACTGGAGATCACCGATATCAACCGACTCTACCTTGAACAAGGCAAACTCGATGTTGAAATCATGGGACGCGGCTATGCATGGCTCGATACCGGCACCCACGAATCACTGCTCGACGCCAGCCAGTTCATCGCCACCATCGAACACCGGCAAGGACTAAAAGTCTCCTGCCCTGAAGAGATTGCCTATCGGCAAAAATGGATCGATGCCGCCCAGCTTGAAAAGCTTGCCCAACGGTTTGCAAAGAATGGCTATGGGCAATACCTGCAACGCCTACTCAAAGAAACCATTTACTAAATGGGTGCTAAATGAAAGCCACAAGACTCGCC
The DNA here is from genome assembly GCA_043755075.1 of Tenderia sp. (SeqCode). Lineage (GTDB taxonomy): Bacteria > Pseudomonadota > Gammaproteobacteria > Tenderiales > Tenderiaceae > JAKFXL01. The sequence goes on along the minus strand of JAYUTP010000287.1, from coordinate 4,648 downwards.
ATTCCAGATGTACTGCTCATCGAACCAAAAATATTTGGTGATGATCGAGGATTTTTCTTTGAAAGCTTCAACCAAAACCTGTTTGAAGAGGCCATTGGTCGCAAGGTCTGTTTCGTACAAGACAACCACTCACGTTCAGTAAAAAATGTACTGCGCGGGCTTCACTATCAGATCAAGCAGCCCCAGGGGAAACTAGTGCGAGTGGTGTTGGGAGAGGTGTTTGATGTGGCCGTGGATATCCGCAAAAACTCATCCACCTTTGGCCACTGGGCAGGCGAAATCCTTAGCGCAGAAAACAAAAAACAGATGTGGGTTCCAGAAGGGTTTGCCCACGGCTTTGTCGTGCTGAGTGATAACGCTGAATTTCTGTATAAAACCACCGACTACTGGGCTCCAGAACACGAGCGCTACATTGCTTGGAATGACACCAGCTTAGCAATCAACTGGCCCATCCAAGGCGAGCCAGTAGTTTCTGGCAAGGATGCGCAAGGCGCCGCGTTCAATGCAGCAGAGTTCTTTGCCTGATGCAAAACGTCTCCATCTAACCCAGAGAAATGGCCACCAGCCTGTGGCGCAACCGTGGCCTGGTCAAGGCGCTGGTACAGCGCGAAGTCATCGGGCGCTACCGTGGCTCGGTGATGGGTATCCTGTGGTCGTTTCTCAACCCCGTGTTCATGCTGCTGGTGTTTACATTTGTTTTCAGCGTTGTGTTCAAGGCGCGCTGGGGTACTGGTAGCGACTACAAACAGAATTCGCCCTCGTGCTATTCGCCGGATTGCTCGTTTACAACCTGTTTTCAGAATGCGTCAGTCGGGCGCCGAGCTTGATTCTTGCCAACGTCAACTACGTCAAAAAAATTGTGTTTCCCCTGGAGATACTGCCCTGGGTCGCACTGGAGTCAGCCCTGTTCCACGCTCTGATAAGCATTGGCGTATGGCTCATCGCCTACCTCATCCTTTTCGGCGTGCCCACATCACCGTATTGCGTGCAGACCGAGATTAGTGGAGAGTCCGCCGCCATCGAAGACGGCACGAACGGTAAACCCGGCGGAAGGGGCAAAACGGAGTGATTTGGGGTAGAATTCATCATGAGTAGAGGCTGTTTGTGTTTTACGAAGTTTCTGGCCTGGTAAAATAACTTATATCAAATATTTATATTTGTTTGTGCCACTTTTTAAGCAAAATCCGGGAAAAAGCTTTTGGCTTCCAAGCTTCACGTAAAATTCACACTAATAGGATTGTTATATGACCGAGACACACAAGATCGCGCCCGCTGTCGTCACATCCTTCGCTGGCAAGAAGGTTTGGATCACAGGCCACAGAGGTATGTTGGGCTCCGCCATGGTCCGCAGCTTTGCGAATGAAGGAGCCCAGCTCCTGCTGGCTTCGCGCGCGGAACTTGACCTCACCGATCAGGCTGCGGTATTAGCATGGATGGAGAAGAATCGTCCAGAGCTGATCTTCCACGTTGGCGCCAAGGTCGGTGGTATTCATGCGAACGTAACGCAGCCAGCTGACTTCCTCCACAGCAACCTGATGATCCAATCCAGTGTCATCGACGGAGCGTACCGTGTTGGCGTGGAAAAGCTGGTGTTTGTCGCTACCAATTGCACCTATCCCTCAAAGGCGCCGCAGCCCATATCCGAAGACGCACTCCTCACCGGGCCCCTAGACGATAGCATTCGCGCCTATGCCATAGGTAAAATTGCAGGAATAGAGATGTGCCGAGCATACCGCAAGCAGCACGGCTGCAATTTCATTTCGGTGATTCCGCCCAACCTGTATGGCCCCGGCGACAATTACCATCCCCAGCACAGCCACGTAGTCGCCGGCATTCTTCGCCGGACGCATGAAGCCAAAATCGCTGGTAAAGCGGAATTCGTTGTTTGGGGCGACGGTACGCCCCGCCGCGAATTACTTCACGTGGATGACCTGGCGGACGCCATGAAATACATCATGCTGGCACCGGCCACTCACGACCTGTATAACATCGGCTGCGACCACGATCTCGCTATATCCGAGATTGCCACGATCATCGCTGAAGTAGTCGGTTTCGATGGCAGGATCGTCTACGACACCACCAAGCCCAACGGCACGATGCGCAAGTTGCTGGACAGCAATCGCATTCGGTCTCTCGGCTGGAAACCAAATATCGAAGAAAAATCTGGGTTGTGCAATGCATATAAAGACTTCCTGTATCTCTTGCGATCGCCTGAACTGGGTGCACGTCTTTAAAGCAATGCCAAATTAAACATGAACGGAACAAGAAAAAATGCGCGCAGATTTTAAGTTGCCTGAGGAAAGTATCGGTCGTTTCGCAGTGGTCAAATTATGGCCAGAGATCAAAACAGCCGAAGACGAATGCATTGCGCGCCTGAAGCTGGCAGCTCAGGCGCTAGGCATGGAATGCGTTGAAATTCATGCCGACGGTAGACTGCTTTCCGAACCACAAGTCAGGGTGACGAAAGACAACGTGGATTTTGTTATACACCTTCACTATGACACACCCAAAAACTACGACGCCTTTTCCTTTGTAGCTTTATGGAACCCACTCAAGTTCTATCACGAATGGGGCTATACTCGCTGCTCGCGCAACCTCACAACCCACGATGACTTCATAAGTTGCAGCTCCGATGCGGCTGACCACCACGTGGCGCGGATGGTGCGTACTACATCCACCCACCTACCGGCACGCTTCAACCTATACCACTCCACGCCCGATGTGATCCATTCGCCGTCTTTGGGTGAAGGCAAGCTGTTTTATGCCGGTATCAACTGGGATGTACTCACCGGTGGGAAATCGCGCCATCAGGAAGTACTCAATCGCTTGGACAAAACCGGCCTGCTGCGCATTTACGGCCCCGCCATTTTCCAGGGCGTCAAAGTCTGGGCAGGCTATGAAAGCTATGTGCGCGAAGTCCCTTTCGACGGTGTTTCGATGATTGACGAAATCTCGAAAGCTGGTGTAGCCCTTGTCCTGTCGTCACAGGCGCACAAAGACTCCGAGCTCATGTCCAACCGGCTCTTCGAGAGCGTGGCAGCCGGTGCGCTTGTCATCTGCGATGAAAACCAGTTTGCGAAAAATTTTTTTGGCGATTCGCTGCTGTATATAGACAGCAGATCCCCGGTGGAGCAAATCTACACCGACATTACTCGCCACCTCGATTGGGCGCTGGCACATCCTGATCAGGCGCTTGCGATGATCGCGAAGTCTCAGGACATTTTTCGTCAGAAGTTTACCCTTACGCGTAATCTCAGCGACCTATACATTGGTCTTGCAGAGCGCAAGCGCGAGTTGTTAGCCCGCCAAAATCCGCCGTCGTTGCCCCCCGTGAAGGTTCGGATCAACCTGCTGATGCCCGAGTATTCTGAAGCGGTTCTTCGTGCTCACATCAACAGCATCCGCGTGCAGGAATATCGGGATTTTTCTCCGGCTCTAGTTGTTGACACGCACTCTGCCAACGTATTCCGCCGCGAGATTAAGGTGGCTTTGGCTACTTCTCCTATCGCTATCGAACTGGTTGAAATCGATTTCTTCAGGCATGGCATCCAACCAGAAATCAAGGCACGCAGACGCCTAGGCGAGATCATCCAGCAATTGCTGGGGGGCGCTGCCGGAGCGGATGCCTTCATGGTGGTGGCGCCAAACGAATCGCTTTTGTCGAACCACCTTGCCGTGCTGGCTGGTGCCATGCAACGCGACGCTGATATTAGCTGCGCCGCCACAGCTGCGGTGATATTTGACGGCGATGTTCCGGTTCACAGCGTGCACGAGCTCATCGACTTCGGTCACGTTGATCGTAAGGGTCCTCCGGGATATGGTCGCTTTATTTTCCGTATGTCAACTATCCCACAGGACATAGGCATAGCACTGCCATACTTGGATGGCCGTCCTCTTGCGGTGTTGGCAGGCGGCAACGCCATAGACCAGCAGCTACCAGCTACAATCAATATCTACGCGGACTGCGAGTTTCCTGAACGTACATGGAATGAAGCATCTGAAAATGAAATTATTCGCGATTACAGTCCTGGCGCATTCAAGCTGTCAACTGGCTTCGGCCCTCGCCCCCTCACTGTGCAACCACCCGCACCCACCATGGCCGTGCTACAGCTTGCTCGCAGGCTCTTCAACCGCCGCTGGGTAAGTGCGCAAGTAGTGGCTATCAAAAAGCAGGGGCTGTCAGCGCGTATGCAAGTATTCAAGCGGAAATTGGGCCTGTGAATCCACACGCGCCAGCTCCTGTCTCGCTAGCTTCGCTCTTCCGCAGCCTGTGGGGTCACCGCGAGCTTTTACTCCAGATGACGAAACGGGACGTAATCGGGCGTTACAAGGGCTCCGTCATGGGGCTTATGTGGTCATTCGTAAGCCCCATCTTGCTATTGGCCATGTACACCTTGGTTTTTTCGGTGGTGTTCAAGGCACGCTGGGGTGCCGGGGAACCCGAAAGCAGGGCGCAGTTCGCGGTCCTCTTGTTCGTTGGTATGATCGTCCACAGCCTCTTTTCGGAGACACTGCTCCGCGCACCCACCCTCATTCTTACCAACGTCAGCTACGTAAAGAAAATCATCTTCCCCCTTGAAATTCTTCCCGTCGTGGCCATGGGTGCCTCCGTGTTTCATGCCATGGTCAGCGTGCTGGTGCTTACAGT
>JAYUTP010000286.1:0-3679 GCA_043755075.1 Tenderia sp. (SeqCode) | reverse complement strand
TCGATTCCCTTCATAAACAAGGCATTAAGCCTCCTGTTGATCGCTGGTATGTGCGGCGTTCAGAGCAATATATCACTGCCTTTCCCGATAAGAAACTTGCCACGCATACTTTGGGTGACGTGTCGGCGTACTTTACAAATCTGGGTCGAAATACCTCGCTGAAGGAGTGGCAGTTTGCACAGGTCGTCGATGCTATACAGAATTTGTTCAAGCTGGTTGGTGTCGGTTGGCTTGATCAGTTTGACTGGCAATATTGGAAAAATTTTTCGCGTACGCTTAATCCAGACCATGCGACTCTGGCGAGAGAGTCGCAGACTCCTCTTTCTATCAAGGATGGCAGCAAGGTAACAGGTGCGTTATCCATCGCGCGGCAAGTACATGCTGATGTTCTTAAATCGCTCATTGCTGAAATTCGTAAACGTCACTATTCAATTCGTACTGAGCAGACTTATGAGCACTGGATCTGCCGTTTTATATTGTTTTCTGGTAACCAGAGTCCTCGTGATCTGGGTTCATCTGAAGTCGTTTCATTTCTTGAGCATTTGGCTGTGGAGGGTAATGTTGCCGCCAGCACTCAGAACGTGGCGCTGAATGCCTTGGTTTTTTTGTATGGTCAGGTGTTGAATTGTCCTTTGAAGTCGCTGGGGAATTTCTCTCGCGCTAAGCGCCCCCAAAAGCTTCCGGTGGTTCTCACTCGCGCCGAGGTGGGTAGACTCCTTGATCAGATGGAGGGCACATTCAAACTGATGGCAGGGCTGTTGTATGGCGCTGGGATGCGGTTAATGGATTGTATGCGGTTGCGGGTCCAGGACGTTGATTTTGAGTACCGGCAGATTCTGATTCGCAACGGGAAGGGGATGAAGGACAGGGTCGTGCCGCTGCCACAGCGTTTGGCGGTGGCGTTGCAAGAGCATATGCAAACAGTGTGTGAGCTTCATAAAGAGGATCTTGCGCGGGGCTTTGGTGAGGTCTTTCTACCGGATGCGCTGGCGCGTAAATATCCGAATGCTCCGAAGGAGTGGCGCTGGCAGTACGTATTTCCCAGTGGCAGACTTTCGGTGGATCCGCGCAGTGGTGTGATTCGCCGTCACCACATCCACGAGAACAGTTTGCAGAAGGCGATCAAGCCGGCAGCCGAGGCGGCGGGGATTCAGAAGAAGGTCAATTGCCATTCGCTGCGACATAGCTTTGCCACCCATCTGCTGGAGTCGGGTTATGACATCCGCACGGTGCAGGAGTTGTTGGGGCATTCGGATGTTTCGACCACCATGATCTATACCCATGTGCTCAATCGCGGTGGACGAGGAGTGATGAGCCCTTTGGATGGACTCTGACAGTGGTTCCTTATGGCTCTCGTCTCTTTTTGGCTCGTGGATGAGCCTTGTCATAAACCGCTGCCAAGTGTTGAAAATCAACATGAGTATAGATCTGGGTGGTGCTGATGTCGGCGTGGCCGAGTAGTTCTTGAACGGCGCGCAGGTCGCCGGAGGATTCGAGCAGGTGGCTGGCGAAGGAGTGACGCAGCATGTGCGGGTGGAGGTTGTTGCTGAGCCCTTGTTTGATGGCCCACGCTTTCATGCGGAGTTGCACCATGCGTTGGCTGATGCGTTTGCCACGGTTGTTGGTGAAGAGGGCGGCTTCATTTTCGGTAGCCATGGTTTGTCGTGTTGTGAGCCATGTTTGTAGTGCGGCGACGGCGTATCTGCCGATGGGCACTATGCGCTCTTTGTTGCCTTTGCCGATGACACGTACGGTTTGATCTTTGAGGTCGATGTTGATGAGGTCGAGGTTAGTCATTTCGCTGATGCGTAGCCCTGATGAGTAGATGAGTTCCATCATGGCGCTGTCGCGTATGTCGAGTGGCTCATTACTCTTGATGTTGAGTAGTTGTGCGGTTTGATCGACGTCGAGCAGGCCCGGCAGTTTGCGTTGCTGTTTGGGGGCGCTAACGTCGTTGGCGGGGTTGATCTTGGCGAGTTCCTCACGTTGCAGGTAGTTGTAGAAGCTGCGAATGGTGGAGAGGGTGCGCTGGATGCTGCGCGGGCTGAGGTTGTTGCGGCGCAGCTTGGCGATGAAGCTGCGGATGTGGTTGTTACGCACTACATGCCATTCGGTCAGTGCATTTTCGTTACAATAACTTTGGAGTTTTTTGAGGTCGCGCTGGTAGTTGCTGAGGGTGTGTGGCGAGACGCGCCGCTGATCGCGCAGGTAGTCCAGAAATTCGGTGATGTGCTGGTCTAGCTGCGCTGGGTTAGGCATTGGGCCGCTTGAGTGGTAGTTGGGACTTGATGGCGCGGCTAATGATCTCGCCGAGGTTGCTGAGGAAGAGTGTGCCCATGGATGCATGGAAGCGGTTGACGTCGCGGCTGCCGATGGCGAGCAGGCCGAGGAAGGGGCAGTCGATGCTGCTGCAGCTTTCACCGCCGAGTGGGATCGCGGCGGTCGATTTGATGCTGTCGGCGGTGGCGCCAAACATGTATTTGAGCTGTTCCGGTTTGAGTTTGCCGCAGCTTGGTTTTTCATGACCGAGCAGGGTTTTAAACTCATCGAGGCGTGGATCGTTCATCGGCACGAAGATGGTCTGCATCAATTCGTTGTCGGGTTCTACGGCGGCTTCATCGGGGTTGATGAAGAGTTTGATGGTGACGGCATCGGCTAGAAAATCTCCGCGCAGTGTTTCATCCAGGGCGATGTAGATTTCGTTCAGTGTGCCGGCATCCAATACCGCCAGCGTCAGGCGGTGCATGCGTTCGTTGAGTTTGTCGTTGTCGCGCGCGATCTGGATCAGTGTTTCAAGCTGCTGTTTGCCGTTGCGGTGTTGGCCGCGTAGCGCTTTGAGCTGGCGTTCGATCAGTGACACGGTGTTGCCGCCGTGGTCATGATGGCTGAGATTGAGTTCGGCCAGCACCCCGGGGTGCCGGTCGAGAAAATCGGGATGGGTCAGTAGATATTTCGCTACCTTCTCATCGTTAGTGCCCTGCTTGATATTCTCTGCTTTGTCATCGCCAGGTGGGCTCTGTGTACTGCTCATAATTCAATCTTTCCTTCGAATACATGGGTAGCCGGGCCGGTCATCAGTACTGGTTGACCCTCGCCCTGCCAGCGTATCAGCAATTGGCCGCCGGGCAAATCGACCCGCACGGTTTCATTCAGTTCATTCCAGATTCTTCCCACCACGACGGCGGCGCAGGCGCCGGTGCCGCAGGCCAGGGTTTCGCCAGCCCCGCGTTCATGCACACGTAGACGGATGTGGCTGCGATCCACAATTTGCATGAAGCCGGTGTTGACCCCTTTGGTGAAACGGGGGTGGGTGGTGATGGCCGGGCCAAGTGTGGCGACGGGCGCGGTCTCTGTATCGTCCACTCGATAGATAGCATGAGGGTTGCCCATGGAGACGGCGCCGAGGGTGAAGGTTTGGCCGAGTACATCAATATTGTAACGGGGCTGTTGCTGCTCTACCTCGAAGGATAGGGCTGCGGGATCGAAACGCGGGATGCCCATGTTGACGGTCACTGCACCGTCGGCCTCGATGCGCGGATAGATGATCCCGCTGGCGGTCTCTACGGTGAGTTCGTCTTTATCGCTGAGCCCTTGGTCGCGCACAAAGCGGGCGAAGCAGCGTGCGCCGTTGCCACATTGTTCTACTTCGCTGCCGTCGGCGTTGAAGATGCGGTAGCGG
>JAYUTP010000285.1:0-2148 GCA_043755075.1 Tenderia sp. (SeqCode) | reverse complement strand
TAAGTTAAGTATTTCATCTAATAGATCCATTTATATTCACAAAGTCTCGGTTCTGCCGGTATCCCCCTATTATTATAAGCAATCCAGTTCTTAACAATTTGTTAACCGAGGCTTGAACTTCCGGTTGCCAAAGGCTTCAGGATAGTCGGTAGAGTATTGCCGCTTGGTTAGGAGCGGATGGGTCGCGCAGACTCCTGGGCTACGGCAAATCGATATCGGTTTCAGTTCCTTGGGTAAGGGACCAGGGACATAGGGCTCCTTTAATTGAGGAAGGCACATGGCTGATCACGACGTTTTCATCTTTGGCTCCCGCCCCGATCTTTCGTTTGTATCGATCGAGCGTGACGATTGGGTGGTCATTAAACCAAATCTGATCAAGGAGGCCAAGGAAACTGATCCCCATGAATGGCGTAGCGTCATTACCAGCCCGGATCTCATCCGCCAGATGTGTGAGCATGTGTGCCAGCAATTGGCAGGCACCGGACGTGTGACGATCTGTGATGCGCCGCAAACAGACTCCTCTTTCGCCCGCATTGCTGAACGGTTAGGGCTCTACCAGATTGCAGAGGACTGCTCACGGCGTTTCGGTGTCCGCGTAGAGGTGGTCGACCTCAGGAATGAGGAGTGGATCAATAAAGGCGGCATCATTACAGAGCGCAAGCGGCTGGGCGGCGACCCGGCAGGGACCATTGCGTTCGATTTGGGGCGACGCAGCCTGTTCTACGGATTTCTAGGTGAGGGGCACTACTACGGTGCGGATTACGATGCCGGGATGGTTAATCACCATCACCAGGGTGAGGTCCAGGAGTACCTGCTTTGCGCCACACCGATTAAAGGGGATGTATTCATCAACATGCCCAAGCTGAAGACGCACAAGAAGACCGGGGTGACGCTTTCCCTTAAGAACCTCGTAGGGATCAACGCTGACAAGAATTGGTTGCCTCACCATACGGAGGGCTCACCCGAGACCGGTGGGGACGCGTTCCCGGACCTACCGCTTCGACGGAAGCTGGAGCAGGCGTCTGTCAAAGTAGCTCGTAATCTTGCCCTCCATATGCCAGGGCTTGGACCCCAGGTGGCGAAACAGATGCGGAAAGCCGGTACGGCTGTCTTTGGCGACGGGCAGAAAGTGATTCGAAGTGGTAATTGGTATGGCAATGACACTACCTGGCGGATGGTCCTCGACCTGAACCGCTGCTTCTTCTACGGCAATGGTGACGGCTCGCTGCGCAGCGGTAGGCGAACACGCAATTACTTCCTGATCGACGGCCTCATTGGAATGCAGGGCATGGGGCCGATGCAGGGTGATCCTGTGGAGTCCGGCGTGGTCATCGGCGGCACCGATCCAGTGGCTGTGGATACGGTCGCAGTGAAGCTCATGGGGTTCGATTGGCGCAAGATTCCAGTTCTTCGTGAAGCATGGAGTCTCTCTTCGCTGCCCATCACGAGTTTGGTTCCTGAGCAAATTGTGGTGCATGCCGATACCCATGGCTGGGGAGCGCCATTCCCTGCTTTCGAACAAGGTTCGTACTTTCATTATGAGCCGCATTTCGGCTGGCGCGGGCATATAGAGTGGGAGGGTACGTGAACCTTGAATCTCTCTATCTCCGCCTACCAATCACCGTGCAGAACTGGGCTATTGGAGTTGAGGGGAGGCGGGTGCAACGACGCCGTTACGGCCAAGGGTACGCCGAATTCGCCGCTGCCGCGCATCTAAGGGAATCCCTTTCGGAATCCGGCCTGCAAGCCTACCGGGCGGAGCGCCTCAAGGAGCATCTGGCTGCCGCCGCTCGTACCACATTCTGGCAACGTCGCTTTGCTGAGCTGAAAATTGATCCTCGATCCCCTGACCCGTTTCGGGAATTGAGCCGGCTCCCGGTCTTAACGAAAAAGGACGTGAAGGCCCATGTCGATGAATTTCGCAATCCGGACCTGAATCCGCGCGATCTCTTGTCGGTCCATACCAGCGGTACTACGGGTGGCGGGCTGGTTTTCCCTCAGACGAGAGAAATGGAACGCGTGACTTGGGCGACGTGGTGGCGCTATCGACAATGGCATGGGCTGCACCAAGACGACTGGTGCTTGTATTTCGGGGGCCGCTCAGTTGTGCCGCTGTCCCAGCAACATCCTCCCTATTGGCGGTGGAAC
>JAYUTP010000284.1:0-2238 GCA_043755075.1 Tenderia sp. (SeqCode) | reverse complement strand
TTGTTCTCTAACTGGATGTTATCAGTCGTAACTTCTTTGGCGGTGAGCGGGAAGGAGAGTGGCCATGGGCCGTCGGCCTTGACGGCTTCCATAAACTCTTGGGTCACCAGCAGCGACAGATTGAACTGGCGCAGGCGGCCATCTTCACGCTTGGCCTTAACAAAGTCGAGCACGTCAGGATGGCTGACATCGAAGGTCGCCATTTGTGCACCACGACGCCCGCCGGCGGAGGAGACGGTAAAACACATCTTGTCGTAGATATCCATAAACGATAGCGGGCCTGATGTATAAGCCCCGGCGCCGGAAACGTAGGCCCCTTTGGGGCGCAGGGTCGAAAATTCGTAGCCGATGCCGCAGCCGGCCTTTAGCGTCAGGCCCGCTTCGTGGACTTTGCCAAGGATGTCATCCATAGAGTCGCCGATGGTGCCGGAGACGGTGCAGTTGATGGTGGAGGTGGCGGGTTTGTGGGCCAATGCCCCGGCGTTAGAGATGATGCGTCCTGCCGGAATGGCGCCATGGCGCAGTGCCCAGAGAAACTTGTCGTACCACTCCTGGCGTTTTTCGGCAGTGGTTTCAACCTCCGCGATGGCTCGGGCCACGCGCTGATAGGTGGTGTCGATGGTGCTGTCGATGATCGCGCCATCTTTGGCTTTGAGGCGATATTTTTTATCCCAGATATCCATGGAGGCGGGCTGGAAGGTGATTTCGGCAGTGGTGTTGGCAACAGCTTTCAAATGGGCGCCTTTCATGTGGTGACGTCTCCCTTAATTGTAGTTATATGTTTCGACGGTGTGCCCTGGGGTTGGGCTGTTTCCCGGTCCGCCGATGTACCCCTGTGGGAGGGCTGAAACACAATATGTTGTGTTGGGCAAAATGTATGTCTGATCGCGCTTGTTGTCAATGCTGCGGTTTTAATAAAATATAAATATCTTTAATAACATAATGTTACATATTTATATTTATTATTTATGGGAATTTAATAACTCATTGGATAGCCTGTGGATAAAAATGTATAGCACTATATGTTGTGTTGTTGATGAGAGCTCTTTTACACGCTTTCAATGGCTTAGGTGGTGGTATCAATGACTTATTGAGTGTGGCAACAAAAAAATGACGCTTTAAGGTGTTATTAATGCGGATATGAAAAAATCAGGAACATGTTCCAATATATTGGGTCTTACGGCGGCTATTCCTGCATGTCCTGCATGCAAATTGTGTAAATCTAAAGTGGTCGTGGCGGGCGAAGAGCATTATTGAAGGAGATTTTATGCATCTAAAGCAGTATCAGAAGATGCGGCGGTGGGCTGTTGCCGGGCTATTTACTGGGCTCTGTTTGTTGGCGGCGTCGGCATCGGCATTGCCAACTCAGGATAGTCAGGGGGCACCATTGCCGAGTTTGGCGCCAATGCTGGAGGCGGTGACGCCAGCTGTGGTCAATATCGCCACGCTTGGCCGGGTCAGTGCTCAGGGTAATCCATTATTGAACGATCCCTTTTTCCGGCGTTTTTTTGGCGTGCCTGAGCAGCAACAACCCCAGAGTCGTCAATCCCAAAGCCTGGGCTCGGGGGTGATTGTTGATGCTGAGCGTGGTTATGTTTTGACCAACAATCACGTGATCGACAAGGCACAAGAGATCAAGGTGACGTTGCGTGATGGTCGCATTCTCGACGCCACGGTGGTGGGGGCTGATCCTGAGTCCGATGTGGCGCTGATCCAGATTCCGGCGGAGAAGCTGACGGCGCTCTCGATCGCCGACTCCGACAAGCTGCGGGTAGGTGATTTTGTGGTGGCGATTGGCAACCCCTTTGGCCTGGGGCAGACCGTTACCTCTGGCATCGTCAGCGCCTTGGGGCGCAGTGGCCTCGGTATTGAGGGGTATGAAGATTTCATCCAGACCGACGCCTCCATCAACCCCGGCAATTCCGGCGGCGCGCTGGTCAACCTGCGTGGTGAGTTGATTGGGATCAATACCGCTATTCTGGCCCCGGCCGGTGGCAATATCGGCATCGGCTTCGCTATTCCCACCAATATGATCAGCGAGTTGATGTCGCAGCTGGTGGAATATGGCGAGATCCGCCGTGGCCGCCTTGGTGTCTCGGGGCAGACCTTGTCGCCTGAAATGGCCAAGGCCTTTGGCGTGGATAGGCACGACGGGGTGCTGATATCCAGTGTCGAGCCAGAGGCGGCGGCGGCGAAGGCTGGGCTGCAGGTGGGTGATGTGGTGATTGCCATCAATGA
>JAYUTP010000283.1:0-3569 GCA_043755075.1 Tenderia sp. (SeqCode) | reverse complement strand
GCTGTAGGTGTCGCCCAGATTGTCGAGCTGCAGGGCGATGGTGGTATTGGTGATCTGTTCCACCAGATCATCGACGGCCTGTTTTTCACGGAGGATGATGCGGGCATGCAGCAACAGCTGGGTGATCGACTGCCTGAGGTCGACGGGGTAACGCGGGAGGTTACTTTCGATGTTGTTGATATTGCCGCTGACGTGCTCCTTGTACAGGTCGTCGGCGGTGACGCTGTAACTCAGTGTATCGCTAAACATGTCAGAGATATGATTGATCAGCAGGGTGTTGGTCTTGTGCTCAGCCATCTGCTTAATCAGTACGCCTTCAGCCACAGGCAGATAGCGCGATGAGTTTTTAAGGATGGCATTTCTGGATTTGAAGGTTTCGACCAGCGTTAGTTTATTGTTGATCGATGTTTCGAGGGCGCTGATATGCTGGGCGATATTGTTATCGTCATGATGAGTTTTACTGAAATTATTCCTTTTCATCTGTTGCAGCAGTGATGCCATCTCGATTCGCTCAGCCTTGAGTGAGTCGTAGTGCAGCAAGAGGCTGTAACGAACTTTTAGCACATCCTGGTTGAAGGTGGCGTCTACCTGCTTGACTTGGCGCAGTAGCTCAATGGCGTGGTTGTAGCTCTGGTTGTGCTGATCCTGGGTCTTTGTATACAGGAACAGCAGTGCCATGGTGGCGATCAAAATGATGGCGAGCTGGCGTGAGGCGGCGTTCATTGAGCCCCCTGATAGGGGTATTCGCCGCTGAGGGTATTGAGAAAGGCGACAATCAGCGCCGCATCTTCGTCCGAGATGCCGCGGCCGAGCTGGTATTCAGCCATGATCCGTACCGCTTGATCGAGCGTAGTACTGGAGCCATCGTGAAAATAGGGGGCGGTCAACGCCACATTGCGTAGGCTTGGCACGCGGAAGCGGTGCCGGTCATCTTCCTGGCCGGTGACATTAAAACGCCCTAGGTCGGCCTTGGTGATGTTGCCGCGGTTCTCAAAGTAGTTCTTGGCCACGCCAAAGAGCTGGAACATGTTGCCGCCAATATTCATGCCCTGATGACAGGCGATGCAGCCGTACTCCTTGAAGAGTTGATAGCCGCGTTTCTCCTCCGTGCTGATGGCGTCATTCTCCCCTCTCAGGTAACGGTCAAAACGGGCGTTGGGCGTGATTAGGGTTTTTTCGAAGGCGACGATGGCGTCTTTGATGTTTATTTCATTGATGCCGTCAGGGTAAAGGGCATGGAAGTCATGCTGATAATCCTTAGCATGTTTTAGTTTTTGCACCAGCGCCTCCCAGGTGATTCCCATCTCCTTGGGGTTGTGGATAGGGCCATCGATTTGGTCATTTAAGGTAGCGGCGCGGCCATCCCAGAACCAGGCAATATGGTAGGTGGCGTTGAAGACCGAGAGGGTATTGATTACGCCTTGAGCGCCGCCAATGCCGGTGGGAACCTTTTTCCCATCCGCGCCGCCGTGGCTCAGGTCATGGCAGGTGACGCAGGCGATGGTGTCGTCTTTGGAGAGGCGGGGGTCAAAAAAGAGCCGTTGCCCCAGGGCGACCTTGCGTGGGTCAATCTTTACCTGCAGCGGCAGTGGCTGGATCGGTTCGCGACTGAAAGTGGCTTCAGAGACGGGGCGGAAACTCTCCAGCGTATCCTCCTCGGGTGGCGTGTGATCGCCAAATATCAGCCATACCGCTGTGGCAAGTAGCACCAGTAAAAACAACAGGAAGATAAAGAACTCCCAGCGCTCCCGACGCTCATCCACCCGGTTGGGGGGGGGAGTGGCCTCCGCGTGTTTTCCGATTTTCGGTTTGTTATCTGCTTCTGACATATCACTTTGATTTAGTTATAACATCCGTCGTTAGCAGTCATGGCTGGGGCTGAGTTTTGGTACGTTGCCTGCTTGGGGGTCTGTTTGTCATTAATTAGGTATATATGAGAATGCTTAAATAGACCATTATGCCGCTTCAATATCAACCATAATTTTTTATGGTGCTTTATATCATTCGTAGGATGAGCTACTAGGAGTGCCTAAGCCCCCGCCTAATGTGTTAACGGCATAAAGAATACGATGATTAGATATGATAAAGGGCGATGGAAGGGGGTCGTTCGGCCTATTTGGGGCCGACTGGCGGCGAAGAGAGGCTCATTCACTAGCGCGGAGAAAATTCGGAGAAGATTTGTGGTACGCCGGGGCTGAAACTCCACCACTAGCTTGAGGCGATCCTGTTTGAACAGTTTGCCCGGCATCTGATCGTGATGGATGCCCGCCTCCCTCTAGATGCGACTCAGCAATCGGCAGCTGGCAAAGGAGTTTCGTTTACCTTGGCGTCGCTGTGTCGCGCGCCCCTGTTCGACCGCTGCCCAATACGGATGAAGACGTAGGTTAATCCCAAGAGTGTTGCGGCTCCCACCCAGACGCCGACTTCAGTGATGCTAGGATGTCTGTTCTCCACCGTCAACATAATGACCTCACGTACCACTACCACTAGCGCCACCTCGATGAAAACGGCAAAGTTGACATACTCACCATTCAGAAAGCGAATCTCGGTGACAATTAGTCCAGAGATTGTCCATAACAACAGTAAAATGCCGAGGGCGTGGAGAAAGCCGTCGATTAGGGTATGGGCTTTGATGGCCAGATAGAGCTGTTGAAAGAAGTAGAGCGTGATCAGGACAGTGGCGATCACCAGGGCAAAGCTGATCACTAGATGGGTCAGGTAGCTGCTCTTTTCAAGCACGGCAATCAGTATTTTATTGCCTTTGGTACTTAATTAATCGGCCCTTCAGTTCCCATGGGTTCATTGGCCTCTGGCAGGTGCTGGTCATTAAACTCCTCCACCAGGGCGGCGGCCTCGCTGTGCTCCTTGAAGCGGGCGACGTGGAAGAGGGCGTCACCCTCGTTCACCAGCGGCAGATTGGTGCGGCCGATGATGATGCCGTTGTAGAGGGAGATCACCTGCACCTCTTTTTCACCAAAGGGGTCGGAGATGACGCCGAGTAGGCTGCCCTTTTTGACGTGACCACCGAGTTTGGCCATGGGCCGCAGAATGCCGCTGCTGGCGGCGCGGATCCAGTAGGTGGCGTCGGTGATGACGGGCTCGATGGTGTTGCTCGGGCGGCGACTGGTGGGCAACATACCGAGGGCGCGCATCACTTCGGTAACGCCACGGACACCAGCGCGGATCGCCACTTCATCAAAGCGCAACGCTTCGCCCGCCTCATAGAGCAGCATCGGAATGCCCGCCTCGCCTGCGGCCTCACGCAGCGAGCCATCACGTAAGGATGAGGAGATGATCACTGGTGTGCCAAAGACCCGCGCCAATCGTTCGGTTTCAGGATCACTGAGGTTGGCGCGGATCTGTGGCAGGTTGTTGCGGTGCAGGGCGCCGGTGTGGATGTCGATGCCGTGGGTGCTGTTGGCGACGATCTCGCGCATGAAGATGTTGGCGAGCCGGGCGGCGAGTGAGCCGGTTTCGCTGCCGGGGAAGACGCGGTTGAGATCGCGGCGATCAGGCAGGTAACGCGACTGATTGATAAAACCGTGGACGTTGACGATGGGCACGGCGAT
>JAYUTP010000282.1:0-7019 GCA_043755075.1 Tenderia sp. (SeqCode) | reverse complement strand
CGCTTACGCAATGAAAAAGAGGCCATCACGCTGAAAAAATTTGCTATTAAGGAAATTAAGTAATCCGAGTCAGGCGCAATGCCCGAGAGTCATTGCGCCGAATTCAATTTTTAAAACCCCCGCATTGTCTACGATTCATGGTTGAAGTCGTGCGCCTGAGCACAGCCACTATAAGTTTTACCGAAAGCGCCCCTTACTCAAAACTGAGCAAATACCCCGCTGCTTCCAGATATTTGGCCTCTTCCTCAAGGTCGCCTTGGGTGAGTGGGTGGTCGTTCAGCCAGCCATCAGGGAATTTTATATGCAGGTGCTGTTCGTTGGCGGCGAGCTGGAACGGTACTAGCGCTGTGGCGCTGCGGCCGCGATTGAGAATGCAGGAAAGGCGCAGCAGGATTGCCAGCTCTTTGCCATGGCGTTGCCATGGTTTGGATAGATCCTTAAAGCTCTTGGTGGGGAATTTGCGGCGATGAGCGCGCACCAGTGTGGCTAGTATTTTCTGTTCATGTTGAGTAAAACCGGCCAGGTCGGAGTTTTCCAGAATGTAGGCGGCATGTTGATGATGGCGGCTGTGGGCGATGGTGAGGCCGATCTCGTGCAGGGTGGCAGCCCAATTTAGCCATTGGCTCTCCTCTTCATCATTAAACCCCCAGGTGGTTGAGACTTGTTGGAAGCAGGTTTGGGCGCACTGTCGCACCCGTTCGGCGTGGGCGCTATCGACATGGTAACGGCGAGTCAGGTGTTCGACACTCTGGTTGCGCACATCTTCGTGTTGCAGCCGTCCCAGCAGGTCGTAGAGTAGTCCTTCGCGCAGTGCGCCATCGGAGACGCTCATCTGCTCAATGCCGAGTGCTTCAAAGGCGGCGCAGAGGATGATGACGCCACCGATGAAGACCGGGATGCGTTCAGCACTCAGCCCATCCAGCTTGATGTCGCTGATTTTGCCGCAGGCCTGGAGCGTTTCAAGCAGCCGTTTCAGCGCATCATGGCTGATGCCACCCTTACACCAACCGGCTTTGTTGACGACGGTGCGCACCGAACGGATGGTGCCGGAGGCGCCGATGGCCTGTTGCCAGCCCCATTTACGGTAGGTGCTGAGGTGTGGCTCCAGCTCTATGCGGGCCCGCAGCAGAGCTTTTTTGATATTGCCAGCGGTGATCTTGCCATCACCAAAGAAATTTTGAGTCATGGTGACGCAGCCCATCTCCATGCTTTCCATGTAGGCAGGGGAGAAGCTCTCGCCGACGATCAGCTCGGTGCTGCTGCCGCCGATGTCCATTACCAGCCGTTTATCCACGTTAGTGGCCAGACTATGCGAGACACCGAGATAGATCAGGCGCGCCTCTTCAATCCCGGCGATGATGTCGATGGGGTGGCCGAGTGCCTGTTCAGCCTCGATCAGAAATTCTTTGGCGTTGGAGGTGTTGCGCAAGGTGTTGGTGCCGACGGCGCGGACCATGCCTTGTGGCAGTTCATTTAGTCGCTGGCCAAAACGTTCTAGACAGTCGAGCGCTTTCTGTTTTACATCGGGGCGAATGGCGCGGTTTTCATCAATGCCATCGGCAAGACGGAGCATCTCGCGCATCCGGTCAACGATGTGAAGCTGACCATCCTGAATGCGCGCCACAATCATGTGAAAGCTGTTGGAGCCAAGATCAAGCGCGGCAACAAATTCGGGAAGTTGTTTCTGACGGGGCATGGGGCGGCATCCTGCAATTCAGTCAATAAACACGAAAGTATAACGGCTTTACAGGCGCGGGGATTGCTCCATTACGGTTGTTCTAGCTCCTTGGAGCGCATCAGTTGCAGCAGTTTTCCTGAGTGTGGTTTGATGGAATCCCAACCGTCGTCCAGCGCGACGATGGCGATGTTGGCCGTGGTGAGCAGCTGGCCGCTATTGGTCAGCGGGAGTTCATCGCCACAGAGATATGACAATAACGCTTCGAGCCCGGGGTTGTGGCCGATGACCATGAGCTGTTGGGTATTTGTCGGGGTGTGGCTAATGGTGTCGAGCAGGGTGGCAGTATCGGCAAGGTAGAGTGTTGGGCGCCAGTCGATTTTGGTGCTATCGATCCCCGAGTCTTTACCGGCATCCTGGCAAAGCAACTGTGCCGTTTGGCGAGTACGCTTGGCAGTGGAGCAGAGAATTTGATCGATGTGTAGATATTGTAATGTCAGCCACTTTGCGACGCGAGATATATCACTCAAGCCGCGCTCTGAGAGTGGGCGGTGAAAGTCGTCAATTGAGGGATCGTCTCGTGTCGCTTTGGCGTGACGCATGATGATGAGTTGGTGTTTCATTAACGCCAATGCAACGTTGTCAGTTCGCGGTCGAGCAGTTCTGGATTGCCAAGATTCAGCTCGACCAGGCGGCGCAGATGGCTAACGCTTTCAATGTCTATCTGATTGATCTCGAAGCCAATGTGCGCCTTATTATTATGAGCGACGGCGATGTTGCAGCTGATCAGGCTGCCACTGTCAGCAAAAATCACATCCAGATGAAATCGTTCGCCAATGACGGCATCCCAGTTATCGGGCATTTCGATCAAGATACCTTTGAGTGAGATGTCGAGCATCTTCGAGCGCCACTCTTTGCCATTCTGGCTGAGCAGAACATTGGCATCAAAGGGGATACGGCTGAAACGTCTCTTTTCATTGAGTGGGGCGTTATTTTGATCGCTCACGTTTTGTTTCCTTATGTTGGTTGCTGTTTTTATCGAGAGCTAATATGTCAGCAAATTTTCCAGTATTTGTTCGTATATAGCGGACAGTCGGTCGATATCCTCAACCGCCACGCACTCGTTAAGCTTGTGGATGGTGGCATTAAGCGGCCCCAATTCCAGCACCTGGGCACCAGTGGGGGCGATGAAGCGGCCATCAGAGGTGCCGCCACTGGTGGAAAGTTCTGTTTCGATGCCCATCACGGTGCGTATGGCCTGCTGGGTTGCCTCGACCAGCGCCCCTTTGGCGGTGAGGAAGGGGTTGCCAGAGAGTGACCAATTAATAGTGTAGTCGAGACCATGGCCATCCAGCACAGCGTGGATGCGTTGACGCAGCCCGGCCTCGGTCGATTCGGTGGAGAAGCGGAAGTTAAATACTACCTCCAGCTCGCCAGGGATGACGTTGGTGGCACCGGTACCCCCTTTGATGTTGGAGACTTGGAACGAGGTGGGCGGGAAGAACTCATTACCCTTGTCCCATTCGATCGCGGCTAACTCGGCCAAGGCTGGCGCTACCAGATGGATCGGATTTTTGGCCAGATGGGGATAGGCGATATGGCCCTGCACACCACGCACCGTGAGAATGCCGTTGAGTGAACCTCGGCGACCATTCTTGATCACATCACCTACCACCACCGTACTGGTCGGCTCGCCCACCAGACACCAGTCCATTTTCTCGTTGCGCGCTTCCAAGTGCTCTACGACCTTAACGGTGCCATTGATGCTTGGGCCTTCCTCATCACTGGTAATGAGATAGGCGATGGAGCCTTTATGGTCAGGATGTTTGGCGATAAAACGTTCACACGCCGTGATCATCGCCGCCAGGCTACCCTTCATATCCGCCGCACCCCGGCCATAGAGCATGCCATCGCGGATCTCGGGCTGAAACGGCGGCGAGTCCCACTTCTCCAGCGGGCCCGTCGGCACCACATCGGTGTGGCCTGCAAAACAGAGTAAGGGCCCTGCGGTGCCACGGCGGGCCCAAAAATTATCGACATCGGCAAAGCGCAGTGGCTCGATGTTAAAGCCAATCGCCGCCAGGCGCTCGCACATCAACTGTTGGCAACCGGCATCCTCCGGCGTGGTTGAGTTGCGGCTGATCAGGTCAATGGCGAGTGCGAGGGTGGGGGAGTGTAAAGTGTTGGACACGGTAAACCTTTATTGAAGATGCGGATTGCGATGGCTGCAAATTATACATGGCCAGCCACTTTTGGCGATTATGGCGATCTGTTTCTGCTATGTTGGTAGAGATGAAGCCAACCTCTCTCATTATTGTAATGTTGCTGCTGTTGTCTGGCTGTGCCACAGCGCCAATGACGTCAATCACTGTTAATGACACCTACACGAACTTTGATGATGAGACGCTGCTGGGGCGTTATGCCCCAATCATCGCGCCGCAACAAACAATCCTCGAATACAACCGCATTGGTCATGCCGCCGCACGGCTGGATGATGGTGAAGAAAAGATATATATCAACACAGATGAACCGGTTTTTTACACCCAAGAGCAGGACTTCATTACCGCCCGTGGCCATCGTTACCACAATCTGATCTATCGCTTTCATTTTACCGAGGTGCCGCAGCCCTTTTTGACGACGGGTAAAAATGGTGGACTGTTTGTGGTGATTACGCTCAATGAACAACAGCAACCAGTGCTTATCAGCACGGTGCATAGCTGTGGCTGTTATCTGGCGATGGTGCCGACCAGTTATCTTGATAAGTCTGCCTATCCGGCGCGATGGGATCTAAAGCGACAATCTATTTATGGTGAGTCACTGCCGGGGCAGCTCGACTATCCAGCGGCGTTTGTCCCTAGAATGCGGCCGTTGATCACACTACGCAGTGGCACGCACCGGGTGATGGATGTTGCACTCGTTCATTCAAATCAATATGAAGAGGGTAGCCAGGTGGCGCAGCTATTGCCAATGACTGAGCTTGATCATCTGCCGCTCGGCAGCGGCCAGACCTCATTTTTTAATGAGTCTGGTTTGCTCAAGGGGTATGTCAAGGGGGCTATCAAACCCTGGGAGCTACTGCTAATGAGTTGGTGGACCTTTGATTTCAACATTGGCCGGGATAAGCGCTTAGGCGATCCGGCCGAAACCGGTGTGGTCTTCTATACCAGCCTAAAACCGTGGGCGCGCAGCGATTCGAACATGTGGTTCTTTGCTGACTTTCTTGATTACTGGGGCTGGCGTTTATAACGATTAGTCGCAGGCGACGTAGACCATCACCTCATTCTAACTGAAACGCCCTGTGCGGAGCCGCATGCAGGGTGTTGTGGGTACTGAGGGTTAGATACCCTCAGCTACCCGATTAGCCTTTCGTTCTACTAATATGAATGAAGTGCCTGTATTTTTATATTACCAATCCCGTAGGTACGATTAGCGCCAGCGTAATCGTACGCACGGAAGGACTTCCCATTCCTCCGATTACGCTGGCGCTAATCGGAGCTACGAGATCTTGGATACCATCCAGTATGTTTGAGGAATTGAGGAATGGGTCTTGATCTACGAATCAGCCTTTATGCCTAAGGGTGGGCCCAAGATCTCCATTCCTCGTGATACGCTGATAGCTAATCAGCATATCTGGAGAGATACAAGGTTGGGCTGAGGTACGAAGCCCAACGACAACTACTAATCATTTCGACTACGTTGGGCTTCACAAAAAGCGTTCAGCCTAACCTTGTACTATAAATCCGGTATACATAGCTTTTTAAAGCGGACAAGTCGGCAGCAGCTTTTAGAGGTGCCCTCTAATCGCAGGCGATATAAACCGTTACCTCTTCACGGTCATGGTAGAGCTGCCGGGCCTGGATGGTGTATTTGATGTTGGCGGCATTGAGTCTTCCTTCAATCAGCCCTAGGCATTCCTTGATCTCCTGATAACGCTTCTTCATTGGCAGTTTGAGGTTGAAGATGGTGTAACGGCACCAGCCATTTTCGAGCCAGCGGGCGACCAGGTCGGCGATGCGGATCGGCTGCTCTACCATGTCGCAGACCAGCCACTCGACGCGGTTTTCCGGCTGATAACGAAAACCATCGGCACGCACATGCTCAACCAGTCCACTCTCCATCACCGTTTCAGACATCGGGCCGTTGTCGATGGCGAAGACGTAGAGACTGCGCCGCACCAGCTGCCAGGTCCAGCCACCGGGGCAGGCGCCAAGATCGACGGCGCGGTAGCCGGCGCGGAGTTTTTGTTCCTGTTCCTCAGGGGTGAGAAAATAGAGAATCGCCTCTTCGAGTTTCAGGGTCGAGCGGCTGGGGGCCTGCTTTGGAAATTTGAGGCGTGGAATCCCCATCGGCCACGGGGAACTGTTGTGCTGCGGGATGTAACCGACATAGGCGGCATTGGTGCTGAGGAAACAGATGTGGATGCTGAGGTTTTGGTCGTTACTGTCGCGTAACAGCTTTTCATCGCGCAATGCCTTGCTCAGGGGGCGCTCCAGGCTGCGGCAGAGGGTTAGCAGCATTTTTCCCTCGTTGGTGTCGGGGGTTTCCAGCGCCAGTTTGGTTGCCGGGGCGGGCAGTGGTTGCAGCGCCTCCAGCAGACCGCTGATGCGGTCGGTTACCGGCAACTCCTTGCAGAGTGACAGCAATACAAACCACTGCCGCGCAAAGATCAGTGTGTGCAGCGGCTGATGCTGGACGATGGTGGCGGCATCGCTCTCGTTGTAGGTGCCAAAGACCACATAACCGGAATCGGGCTTGGCCTTGGCAAACCCGGCAATACCAAGCGCAGCGGCCTTTTCTTGAATCTCAGAGGCGCATTCACCCTCAAAACCGGGACGGCAATATATAAAGAGACCTTGCATGGCGATTTCCGCTGGATGGTTGATGCGCGCCACTATAAACAGCTGCGCTCCTAATCACCAACGGTTTAATGGCACCGGAGTATTTCCTCCCACTTTTAGGGGGAAGGGACTTTGTGTTTTATGGCACTCTTAAATTGGAAATAGCATAAGATGCCCGACCATGATTAACCCCGCTCAATTAACCCCGCGCTGGGATATCTTCTGCGCTGTCGTCGATAACTTCGGTGACATCGGCATCTGCTGGCGCGTGGCGCGGCAGTTGGTGGCGGAGCATGGCCAGCAGGTGCGGTTGTGGGTGGATGATCTGGCCAGTTTCCAACGCCTCTGTCCCGAGATCGATACGGCTCGCGATGAGCAGTGGTCGCGTGGTGTGCAGGTGCGCCGCTGGTCATTGCCATTCCCCGTCATCACGCCAGAGCAGGTGGGCGATGTGGTGGTCGAGGCGCTGGCCTGCACCTTGCCGCCGGAGTTTGTTTCAGCGATGG
>JAYUTP010000281.1:0-15403 GCA_043755075.1 Tenderia sp. (SeqCode) | reverse complement strand
AAGGAATAGCATGATTTTCACTGTATTTCAAGCAAGCGGTGTTATCGTAGGCTGGGTATTTTGCAGTAAGTTCGGCCAATTTTTGCCTTCTTAATTTTGTGGGTAATTGATAATGACTGCGATGTATAAACTGCGCAGTTGAGTGATTTGCTCTGGTATATTGCCGGTAGCTGCTAAATATTTGAGGAAGGTTTTCGATGTTCGATGTGACGCGTTTGACGATAGAGGCCGCCATAAAAGGTGTTGTTGATCCATATCTTGAGCAGGATCTGCTGACGGCGGGTGCGATTAAAGAGATCGTCGTGGAGGGTGGTAAGGTTGCGGTGGTTGTGGTTATGCCATATCCAGCTAATGGCTATGTTGCCGTGCTCAAGGAGCAGCTGGACGTTGCGATTGGCGCGGTTGCGATTGGTTGTGAAATCACTATTTACATTACTCATAAAGTGGTTGCGCGTTCGGTGCAGCGTGGCGTCAAGCTGATGGATAATGTCAAAAATATCATTGCGGTGGCTTCGGGTAAGGGGGGGGTGGGCAAGTCGACAACCGCGGTCAATTTGGCGCTAGCGTTGGCGCATGAAGGGGGGCGGGTCGGTCTGCTGGATGCGGATATTTATGGGCCGAGTCAACCGTTGATGCTGGGGATTAGTGGGCGCCCTGACTCTAAAGATGGCAAGACTATGGAGCCGCTGGAGAATTATGGTATCCAGTCGATGTCGATTGGTTATCTCATTGATGAGGATTCGCCGATGATCTGGCGCGGCCCGATGGTAACGCAGGCGCTTGAACAGTTATTGCGCGAAACTAATTGGCGCGACCTGGATTATCTGGTGATTGATTTGCCGCCGGGCACGGGTGATGTTCAACTAACCTTGGCGCAAAAAATTCCGGTCAGTGGTGCAGTGATTGTTACCACTCCTCAGGATATTGCCCTGCTTGATGCGCGCAAGGGGCTAAAGATGTTCGAGAAGGTCGATGTCAACGTGCTCGGCATCATCGAAAACATGAGTACCCACATCTGTAGTAATTGCGGTCATGAGGAGCATATTTTCGGGGCTGGCGGTGGTGCCCGTATGTCGGCAGATTATGGTGTGGAGCTGCTTGGTTCGCTGCCGCTCGATATCACTATTCGTGAGAATGCGGATAGTGGAAAACCCAGTGTGGTGGCTGACCCAGACGGTAAAATATCCCAGGCCTATTGCGAGATTGCCCGTAAGGTGGCGGCAAAATTGGCGAAAAAGGCCAAGGACTTCAGTCACAAATTTCCCAATATTGTGATTCAAAACAGCTGATGGATATCTCTATAAATTTGATCAAATCGCGAGAGCACCAAAAATAGGCACCTCTAGGCTCTCGTGGCTTGACCGGATTTAGAGATGCCCTGATGAGTCGTTGCATTAAACAAATTTGAGTTCTTTAATTCCTAACTGTAGATTGATCTCGTTGCCCGGTCACATCCGGGCAGACAACAGGGTAGTTATCTGTATCTCAAGGAAGGCTTATAAAAAATGAAAAAAAGGGCCGTCCTAGTTAACTAACTCTGAGCTTCCCCCAATAAAACGGACGAATTAATTACGCATGTGTCGCTTTGCCTAGTTCCAAAAATTCTCTATCCCATTTATAGGGTTTCTTTTGTTTGCAAATAGTTTGCTGTGGTTAATACGGTAATGCTTGAATTCTGAAACATTCAGTGCGTTATAACTTCGCTATGTACCAGTGTAAACAATGCTATCTGGCTTTGCCTGTTCTCTAGTAATCGGCAGTAATGTCGTTGCCTTGGCGTCGGGTATAATAACGGTGAAAACCTTGCCACACCGCTTTAAAAGCCCAAAAACAGGGACTTTACCTCCTGCCCCACGCCCTCGCTTTTCTTTGCGATGGACGCCAAAATAACGTTCATCCGCTTCGTCATTATTGAAGGAAACACGATCGAATCGAACATCAGCACTGACGGCTCGATCATCACGCTCTCTGCCAATGGCAACAAGTTCGACCGCAATGTCGTCCAAAACAATGCCTCCAACTACTCAACTATTGGTATTTCTGGGTATGCCACCAAGCCCACAATTTCCAATGGCCTACTGGTGGGAAACACCGTAACAAGCACTGGCTCCGGGGCAATATCTATCTCCGGCTATAGTGAGGCAAAAATAATTAACAGCACGATTGCAAATAATAAGGACTGGGGAATATAGCGACACATATTCCGGCATGAGCCTTCAAAGCTCCGTTTTGTGGGGAACAGTCGGGGTGACGCCACCAGGTCTTTAGGGCTTGCCACACTGGAAGGGGTAAACCCCCTCTTTGTCGGAAATGGGGACTATTGGCGGTTGCCAAATTCCCCGGCAATTGACACAGGCGTTAACACCTCATTTTTTGGCGTTGTAAAAGAGTTGGTGAACGTTGCCAGACCACAGGATGGTGATGGTCTTGAGGCCGGTGGTAGTGGTGATGGTTCCGACTACGACATCGGTGCCTATGAATATCGTCGCTAACTTATAAGTAGATTAATACGTGTGCCCCTGCTGTGAAGCGGGGGCACGCTTTCTCGGCTGGTACGCACCCACAATAGCCTCTTTCTTTATCTCCGACCCAATAGCACCAACATAAGCTCTGTCCTTGGGGTGAACAAATTCCCTCGCATGCGCCTAAACGTCCTCTTACTATCAATAACCTCAGTGACTGTTGCCGCCAACCGCTCTACAATATGGCGCTTATTGGTCTAGCCGGATTTTTCAACTATGAGCATCAAGTCGGATAAGTGGATTCGCCGCATGGCGGAGCAGCATGGAATGATCGAGCCGTTTGAGCCGGGGCAGGTGCGTGAGGCCAATGGCCAGCGGATCGTCTCCTACGGTACTTCCAGTTATGGCTACGATGTGCGCTGTTCCAGTGAGTTTAAGATTTTCACCAACATTAACTCTGCCATTGTTGACCCCAAAAATTTCGACGCCAATAGCTTTGTTGATGTGCAGTCGGATGTTTGCATTATCCCGCCTAACTCCTTTGCCTTGGCGCGTACGGTGGAGTACTTCCGTATTCCTCGCAGTGTGCTGACCATCTGCCTGGGTAAGTCGACTTATGCTCGCTGCGGCATTATCGTTAACGTTACGCCGCTGGAGCCAGAGTGGGAGGGGCATGTGACCCTGGAGTTTTCTAACACCACGACGTTACCCGCCAAAATCTACGCCAATGAAGGCGTGGCGCAGATGCTCTTCTTCGAGTCGGATGAGGTCTGTGAAGTCTCTTATGGTGATCGTGCCGGTAAGTATCAGGGGCAGACTGGGGTCACTCTGCCACGCACCTGAGTTAGTGGCTGTTGAGAGGTCCTTATTTATTTGAAGCTTTCTTTTAACAGCGACTTATCATGTCATTTAATTACGGGCGCTGAGGGTTTTTTGTCGGGCTGGAGGGTGGGGATGGCGATGCCTGAAAGATGGGTTAGTTTCAGCTGCGCTTGCCCCCTGTCGTCGTGCTGCTCGATGAGGACGGGGAAGTAGCCAAGTGCTTTGGCGCACCAAAGCGTGGTGGTGCGAGTGCCTTCGGTTTTTACCTTGAGGGTGTCAAACTCACCGATGTCGGTTTTGATGCGCTCTTCACCCACAATTTCGAATTTAATGACCTTCACGCTCCCGCCGTCGGCGACGTTGTACTCTAGTTGGGTGCGTTTGCCCAATCGCAGGTCGTTCACCAGGGCGAGTTGGTAGAGTAGCTTGTCCTGGGCAGTGACCGGGAGTTCCATCTTCCAGGGATCATCATTGATGATGTTGGTAACGCGGCCGTTCTGCCAGTCGAAGATCAGCTTGACGTGGCGCTCCTTTTTCTTGTCGCCCGTGCGGTCGTAGGAGTAGATCAACGGCCGCAACTGCCGATTGTTATAGATCCATTCGCTGCGTTCCACCAGCACCGATTTGGTAAACCAGCGGGCGTAGCCAATGGCTTTGGAGTTGGATTCGTAGATATAACTGCCATTCCCTTTGGGGTGGAGCTTGCGTGTCATCTCGGCCAGTTCGAGAGGGCCGACGCTTAGAATATAGGTGGCATCAAACTGCTCGGGCAGCCCGTCTGCCGCGTGACTAAAAGGAATTGCTCCCAGAACAAGTGACATGCAAAGCACTAGTTGTCTGAGCAGTTGGGGAATCATGCGTAACTCTTCTTGAGTTGTGTGATCGGCTGGTTATCGAGCAGCGCCTGTGACTCTTTCAGGCAGAGGCGCCCTGCAGCGTACCATTTAATCGCTTCGGGATAGATGATGTGCTCTTGGGCTAGGACGCGCTCGGCTAGCAACTGGGGATTATCAGTGGCGAGTATCGGTACTGCGGCGCGAATGATGACCGGGCCGCCATCCAGTTCTGGCGTCACAAAATGGACGCTCACGCCATGCTCTTTGAGGCCCGCATCAAGTGCGCGCTGATGGGTGTTGAGCCCCTGGAAGTTGGGCAGCAAAGATGGGTGGATGTTGATGAGCCGCCCCAGATAATGGTTGACGAACTCTGCCGTCAGAATGCGCATGAAGCCTGCCAGCACCACCAGTTTTGGCTGGTAGCTGTCGATTAGCCGCTTTAGTTCGATTTCAAAGTGGCGGCGTTCCTGAAAGTTACGATGGTCAACTAGGTGAGTAGGGATTCCGGCGGCGTGGGCGCGCTCCAGGCCGTGGGCATCTGGGCGGTTGCTGATCACCGCCCGTACTTCAGCATTGATCTCGCCATTGGCGCAGCCGTCCACGATCGCCTGGAGGTTGCTGCCGCTGCCGGAGATCAGCACAACTAGCGGCAATGGCGATGAGGAAGCTGCTGCCATTATTGGACGACGACGAGGCGATCGCCCGCAGTGGTATCCTTTATGTTACCGATCTGCCAGGCGGTCTCGCCGTGCTGGCGCAGGCACGCCAGGGTGGCGTCAAGGGCGTCAGCGTTGATGATCACGATCATGCCGATGCCGCAGTTGAAGGTGCGGTGCATCTCCTCATCGGTGACATTGCCTTGCTCCTGCAGCCAGTCGAAGATCGCTGGACGCTGCCAGTCGTGGCGGGATAGGGCTGCCTTACATCCTTCTGGCAAGACGCGCGGAATGTTCTCCAGTAGGCCGCCGCCAGTGATGTGGGCCATGGCGTGTATGTCAACTTTGGAGAGTAGATCGAGCAGGGGTTTGATGTAGATGCGGGTGGGTGTCAGTAGTGTTTCGCCCAAGGTGCTCTTGCCAAACGCGTCGCTCAGTTTGGCGCCACTCACCTCAACGATCTTGCGTACCAGCGAGTAGCCGTTGGAGTGGGGGCCGGAAGAGGCGATGCCGACGATGATATCACCCGGTTTGACCTTGCTGCCGTCGATGATCTGGTCTTTTTCGACCACACCGACGCAGAAGCCGGCCAGATCGTAATCTTCGCCGTGGTACATGCCGGGCATCTCGGCGGTCTCGCCGCCAATCAGGGCGCAACCGGCCTGTACACAGCCGTCGCCAATGCCCTGAACCACGGCGGTGGCGTTGGCTACGCTCAGCTTGCCGGTGGCATAGTAGTCGAGGAAAAAAAGCGGCTCGGCACCCTGCACGATCAGGTCATTGACACACATGGCGACTAGATCAATGCCGATGGTGTCGTGTTTGTTCATCTCCATCGCCAGCTTCAGTTTGGTGCCGACGCCGTCGGTGCCGGAGACCAGCACTGGCTGGCGGTAACGGTCCATCGGCAGCTCGAACATGGCGCCAAAACCACCCAGCCCCGCCAGTACCCCAGGGCGGCGGGTGCGCGCAGCAACGGGCTTGATGGCCTCGACCAGCGCATCGCCAGCGTCGATGTCGACACCGGCGTCACGGTAGCTCAGGGAGGTTTTGTTTTTTGGGTCAGGAGAGTTGCTCATGCTGTTAGTTCGCTCTTTCGTTATCTGATTGGCGCCAAGACGGTGTATTATTTTAAAGGAAGTTGGGTTGTCCGGCGACAGCTAAAGCTCGGCTTAGCCCATATAAAATTGTTTGGCCGCTCTTACTCGTGTTGGATTAGTGCTGAGGGCGGCCAATTTTTGAGTCATTTATTTTGAATCTGGCGGAGCGGTTTTGGTTTTTATGAAGAGTTTGATGGTCAGGATTGGTCTGTTGTGGCTACTGCTGGTAACCGCGTTGCCAGGCTATGCGCGTGAGGCGGAGGGGCTCTATCAGGCCGAGATACCGGTCAAAGGGCAGGATCGCGATGAACGGTTGGCGGCCTATGCCGGAGCGATGGCGCAGGTGGTGGTCAAATTGACCGGCGATCGCAATGCACCGCAATCGTCGCGCCTAGCCAAGGTGATGAGTTCGGCCCAAAACTGGGTACAGCAGTACAGTTACCAGCCGCTAGAGGTGCCATCCCTCAAGGAGCAGGGTTATACTCGCCTGTTGCTGGTGCAATTTGATGAACGGGCAGTGAGTCAGGCGTTGGTAGCGGCGGCAGTGCCGCTGTGGGGGCGAACCCGCCCTGATTTGCTGGTGTGGTTGGCGGTGGAGGAGGGTGCTTCACGGGTGTTGTTGGCGGCTAAAGGGGGCTCAGAGTTTGAGGGGGTGGTGGACGCCAATGCCCGGCGGCGGGGCCTGCCGCTGGTGTTGCCGCTGTTGGATGGCGAGGATCAGAAGCGCCTCGGCTTTAGTGATGTCTGGGGTAATTTTCGGCAGCCGATCATGGCGGCCTCAAAACGTTATGGCGCCAATGCGGTGCTGGTAGGGCGCATTAATCGCCTCACCGATGGTAGTTGGCAGGGGCGTTGGTCTCTTTATGAGGGCGAGGATGTGCAGCACTGGGTCGGCACCGGCGTCGAGCAGAATGGCGTAGTGGCTAGCGGTATCGATGGTGTGGCCGACCGCTTTGCCCGGCGTTACGCGCAGTTGCTGACGGCGGGAACCAGTAACCAGTTGGCGGTAACCGTGACGAATGTTTCGACCTTGGCCGGCTATGCTCGGGCGCAGCAGTATCTGCTCTCGCTCGATCTGGTGACCAAGGTTCAGATGACCAAGGTCGAGGGGGAGAAGGTGCTGTTCACTCTGGATGTGCGTGGCGATGCCAGCGGTATTGATCGCGCCATCATTCTGGGCGGGACGTTACGACGTACCACGGCGATGGGCGAAGCAACAGCGATGCCGGTCTATCAGCTGTTGCCGTGATGCCCGCGCTAAAAGATATTCCCAACCTGCTGAGCATCGCGCGGATCATCCTGAGTCTGCCGGTGGCGTGGCTGTTGCTGAATGAGCGTTTCAGCGAGGCGCTGCTGCTGTTTTTTATCGCCGGGGTCTCTGATGGCCTGGATGGCTATCTGGCCAAGCGTTTCGGCTGGCACAGCCGCCTCGGCTCTATTCTCGATCCAGTGGCAGATAAGATGCTGCTGGTCACTTCGTTCTTCTGTCTCGCCTGGGTTGAATTGATTCCGTTCTGGCTGGTGGCGCTGGTGATGGGGCGTGATCTGGTGATCGTGCTTGGCGGCCTCGCCTTTCACTGGCTGATCGGCCACTACGAGCTTCAACCGACCTGGGTCAGCAAGCTCAATACGGTGTTGCAGATTACCTTGGTGCTGGCGCTGGTTCTCTCTAATGGTATATATACTCTTCCCGAGGTGCTGTTGGTAGGATTGGTCTATGGCGTTTGCATCACTACCGTGCTGAGCGGTCTCGATTATGTTTGGACCTGGGGGCGCAAGGCCTGCCGCGTCCGCCACCTGAGTAATGGAAAAACGTCATGACCGATTCGCAAAGATGGCTGTTGCTTGCCGGCATAGTGCTGGTAGCCGTATTGCTTTATGCCTTGGGGCCAGTGTTGACCCCTTTTTTGGTGGCGGCCGGATTGGCCTATCTGGGCGATCCGCTGGTGGATCGTCTGGAGGCGCGCAAACTCTCTCGTACCACCTCGGTGTTGATTGTTTTTGCCGCCTTGATCATGGCGGTGATGATCGCCGTTGTGGTTTTGGTGCCGCTGTTGCAGCAGGAGTTTGTGGTGCTGGCGGAAAAATTGCCTGGTTACATTGACTGGTTTCAGCAGACTGCATTGCCTTGGTTGCAGGCGCGGCTTGCCAGTAATTTGCCAGCCCTCGATTTGGAGTATCTCAAGCAGGTGGTGGGGGAGCATTGGCAGCAGATGGGGGGCGTTGTCGCTAAGTTAATGGGCTCGATAACGGGTTCCAGTTTAGCGCTACTCGGTCTCTTCGCCAATCTGGTGCTGATCCCGGTTCTTACTTTCTACCTGCTGCGTGATTGGGATCTAATGGTAGCGCGCATTCATGCGTTGATCCCGCGCCGTTATGAACCGCGTGCCGTGCGTTTAGCCAACGAGTGCGATTCGGTACTGGGTGCCTTCATGCACGGTCAGCTGCTGGTGATGGCGGCGCTGGGGCTGGTCTATTCGGTCGGGCTCTGGGTCGTTGGCCTCGACATGGCGCTACTCATCGGCATGATCGCTGGTCTGGTGAGCTTCGTCCCCTACCTCGGGTTCATCCTTGGCATGGTGCTGGCGGGCATCGCCGCCGTGGTGCAGTATCAGGAGGCCTTGCCCCTGGTTTATGTTCTGATGGTCTTTGGTGTGGGCCAGCTACTGGAGTCCTTTGTGTTGACCCCTTATCTGCTCGGCGATCGCATCGGCCTCCATCCAGTCACTGTCATCTTTGCTGTGATGGCGGGTGGCCAGCTCTTTGGCTTTATTGGCGTGTTGCTGGCGCTGCCTGTTGCGGCGGTGATGATGGTGATGCTGCGGCAATTCCACGAACACTATCTTAAAGGCCAGACAGGTGGCGCTGGCTTCAGACAATGAGCTTCAACATGAGTGAATCACCCAGTGTTCAACAGTTGGCGCTGCGGATGTGGCTGCGAGAATCGGCCACCTTTGCCAACTATGTCGCTGGAACGAGTGTTGGGAGTAATGCGCAGCTAGTCGCGACTCTGCAACAGGCCTGTGGCGGGGGTGCGGAGCGTTTCATCTACTTGTGGGGGGGCGATGGCGTCGGCAAGAGCCATCTGCTCCAAGCCGCCTGTCATGCCGCCACAGCCATCGGCGAAGGCAGCGTTTACTTGCCACTCAGCGAACCGGGGCTGGTGCCGGAGATGCTCGAAGGACTGGAGCAGATGGCCGTTGTCGCCGTCGATAATCTTGACGCCATCGCCAGTCAGCGTGACTGGGAGACCGCGCTCTTCCATCTCTACAACCGCATTCGCGATCAAGGCCACGGTGTATTGCTCGTCGCCGCCAATCAACCGCTAGCCGTGCAACCGCTGACCTTGCCTGATCTGCATTCGCGATTGGCGTGGGGGTTGGTCTTTCAGCTCCAGACGTTGAGCGATGCAGAAAAATTAGCGGCGCTGCAACAGCGCGCCCATCAACGCGGTTTTGAACTGAGCGAAGATGTTGGCCGTTATCTGCTGCGCCACTATCAACGCGACATGAGCGCCCTGTTCGAACTGCTGGAGTTGCTCGATCAACGTTCACTGGCGCAACAACGCCGCCTCACCATCCCATTTGTCAAAGAAGTGATTGGAAGCGAATCATGACACTGCCTAAAAATATAGTTGAGAACGTCCGCGCCGCCCTGGCGGAAGATATTGGCAGCGGCGATCTCACCGCTGCGCTCATCCCCATCGCCACGATGGCTGAGGCCTACGTCATCAGCCGCGAAGCCGCCGTGGTCTGTGGCCGTGCCTGGATCGATGAGGTATTTCGCCAGCTCGACACCGCTGTGCAGATCGAGTGGCAGGTAGCAGATGGTGACTGGGTCATGCCCGATCAGGAGTTGTTGCGTCTGCGTGGCACCGCCCGCGCATTGTTGACAGGCGAACGCACCGCGCTCAATTTCCTGCAAACACTTTCCGGCACCGCCACTGAAGCGCGGCGCTGGGCCGCGGTTGTCGCCGACCTGCCAGTGAAAATCCTCGATACCCGCAAGACACTGCCCGGCCTGCGCGATGCGCAAAAATACGCCGTGCGCTGTGGCGGTTGTCACAACCACCGCCACGGCCTTTACGACGGCGTACTGATTAAAGAGAACCACATTCACGCCGCTGGTTCTATTACCAACGCCATCACCAAGGTGCGCCCCTACGCGCAAGGCAAGCTGGTGGAGGTTGAAGTGGAGAATCTAGATGAACTGCAAGAAGCCCTCGCCGCCAATGCCGACATCATCATGCTCGACAACTTCACCCTCGAACAAATCCGTCAGGCCGTTACCATCAATCGTGGCCAGGCCGATCTCGAAGTCTCCGGCAACGTCTCACTCGACACCGTGCGCGCACTGGCCGAGACCGGTGTGGATTTTATATCCACCGGGGCACTGACCAAACATCTGCGGGCGGTGGATCTTTCGATGCGATTTGTCTAAGCAGGTATATCAAAATGCTGATTATCTCGTCACCTTTAACTGCCCTGAAAAATTAACCCTAAGTTGCCATGAAGCTACTTGCGCGTCTTGAAAAAAAAGGCCAACTGTTCTGGACGATAACAGGCCTTGCTCTGGTGGCAGTGGTTGGGATTATTGATTTTTTAACTGGATATGAACTCGCCTTTTCTCTGTTCTATCTGCTTCCGGTTGCTTTAGTGGCTAGATATGCGGGCACAAAACTTGGTGTTGTGATTGCTGTCGTCAGCGGCCTGTGCTGGTTTGCCGCAGATAGCCTGGCAGGACACCCTTATTCACATCCTGCGCTTCTTTATTTGAATTCGGTCATAAGGTTCTTTGTTTTTTTGATTGTTGCCTTGCTGGTATCGGCCTTGAAAAAGGCACACGAACACGAGCGGGTATTGGCACGTATTGATAGCTTGACGGGAGCTGTTAATACACGCTTTTTCTATGAGTTGTTGCAAATGGAGATTGAACGTTCGGAAAGAACGAAACGTCCATTTACGATAGTCTATTTTGATTTGGATAACTTCAAATATATTAATGACCACCATGGCCACAGCGTGGGTGACAAGGTTCTCTGCGCCACCGTCACACGGGCAAAGGATCAGCTAAGGAAGACTGATGTCGTAGCACGGCTGGGTGGTGATGAGTTTACACTTCTATTGCCTGAAACCGATCAGGCCGAGGCTCGGATCGTGATCTCAAAAGTGCACATTAGCCTATTGGATGAGATGCGCAGGAACAGTTGGCCGGTCACCTATTCAATGGGCATGCTGACCTGTGTTAATACGCCAAAGACCACTGATGAGTTGGTTAGGCAAGCGGATGCTTTAATGTATTCAGTCAAAAAAAATGGCAAGAACTCAATCAATTATTCGTATTACGAAGAGTGATTAGATAGCCATGCTCTTCGACAGTAGCAAATTCAATACGTGTGTTTTTTAACCGGTCAGCGATATCCAAGGCGTGGTAAACGGTGGAGTTCTGAAAACGGCAATGTGTCTTTATGAGATGAATTCCGTTCTCTTATTGGGCTACTTTGTTAGTTAAGCATCCGCGAGCTATATACTTCCTCATGTATTTTTTCAGACGCTAAAATATGACCCATGTCCTGATTACAGATTGGTTACCGAGACCAGCTGTTGAATTTGACCCCGCATGAGTTTCATCTGTTGCAGAGTTTATTGGCTCAGCCGGAGCGAGTTTTCAGTCGTGAGCAGTTGCTAAACGCGATGGGCGTGTCGGCTGAAGTGGGTTATGAGCGCAATATCGATAGTCACATCAAAAGTCTGCGAGCCAAGCTGCGGCAGATAGCGCCAGAGGCGGAGCCGATCCAGACTCATCGCGGTTTCGGTTACAGCTATAGTCCGGTGCACAGCTGATGCCCTTGGGTGTGCGTATTTTTCTGGTCTACTTCCTCTTTGCTGGCCTTAGCGGCTATTTTGTGTTGAGCACGGTGATGGATGAGGTCTGTCCAGGAGTGCGCCAATCTACTGAAGAGATGCTGGTGGATACGGCCCATCTGCTCGCCGAAATTCTTCGTCAGGAGGTGACGGCTGGCACCCTCGATCAAAGCCATTTCCCCTAAATTATGCGTCTCTATGGCCAGCGCCAGCTCCAAGCTAATATTTGGGGAATACATAAAATTGGTATCACCAATCGCATCTATGTGACAGATCGCAACGGCATGGTATTGCTCGACTCATGCTGGAACGGTGCCTATCTGACGTTGCATGGCTAATATGGCGCGCGCACATCGCAGAGTGTTTTGGGGGATGAGCACTCTTCGGTAATGTATGTAGCGGCCCTCATCATTGATGATGGGAAGATCGTCGGAGTGGTGTCGGTGGGCAAACCGAGCAGTACACTACAGCCCTATATTGATCGTTCTCAGCAGCGTTTGAACTGGCTCGGTGCAGGATTGATTATGCTTGGTCTGCTGGTTGGTGCATTGCTTTCCTGGTGGCTGAGTGCGGCGTTACATCGATTGACTGCCTATGCCCAGTCAGTCAGTGAAGGGCGTCGTGTCGAACTGCCGCGTTACAACGGCGGTGAGTTGGCGCAATTCACTACGGCGCTGGAGCGCATGCGTATTCAGATGGAAGGCAAAGCCTATGTCGAACGTTATGTGTAAACACTGACTCATGAGTTGAAAAGTCCGTTGGCCGCTATCCGTGGCGCTGCTGAATTATTGCAAGGGAATATGGCGGATGAACAACGCAAACACTTCATTGCCAATATCAATGGTGAAAGTGAGCGGTTGCAACAGTTGATCGAGCGGCTGCTTAATCTCGCGTTGGTGGAGCAGCGTCAGGGGTTGGAAGAGCGTGTTCATATCCCCTTGCATGATTTTGCCGGTGAGCTGTTGCTGGCTAGAGCTGCGCGAATCATGAGTGCTGATTTGATGATTGAGAATGGTATTTTCACCGATTTGGCCGCTTGTGGTGAACGCTTTCTGATTGCTTGATAACGCCTTCGATTTTACGCCCTCCGGTGGCCTGATCCGTATTGCTGCTGAGCTTTTGAGTCAGGATGTGGTGCTGCATGTTGTTACTCAGGGGGATGAAATTCCGGACTATGCCTTGTCGTGGCTGACGGAGCGTTTTTACTCGTTACCTCGTCCGGCGACGGGACGTAAGAGCACGGGTCTTGGGCTGAATTTTGTTCTTGAGGTGGCTGAACTGCATGGAGGGATGCTGCATGTGGGTAACACAACAGCGGGGGTGGAGGCTCAACTGCGACTGCCGATCATCGCTTTGAACCAGGGAGTCTGGTGCCTATGCTCGGTAATGGCGTGCATGTACCACTGCCTAATATCACAGGCAGCGGAGTTGAACGCCTGGAGTTTGCATTTGATCTGGAACTACGGGGGACTGGGCGGTTGGATATCACGCCAGTTGGGCGTGAAAGCCAGGTAATGCTGAATTCAGACTGGCCCCATCCCAGTTTTGCTGGTGACTATCTGCCGGTGGAGCGTGAGATTGGCGACAAAGGGTTCACTGCACGTTGGTAGACCTCATTCTTCTCCACCAATATGGAGGAGGTGCTTAATCACTGTGTCAGAGCGGCGGATTGCCAGCAATTCAATACCCGACACTTCGGTGTCAATTTGATAGATTCGGTGGATCAGCACCTTAAAAGTGAGCGGGCGATTAAATATGCATTGCTGTTTGTTGCGTTGACCTTTGCCGGATTTTTTCTGTTTGAGATTCTTAAGCGCCTGGCCGTGCACCCCATTCAGTATGGCTTGGTTGGTATGGCGTTGGCGCTTTTTTATCTGTTGTTGCTATCGCTCTCTGAGCATATTGGGTTTGAGCTGGCATACCTGATCTCCTCCAGCGCCTGTGTCTTGCTCGTGGGGCTTTATGTGAGCTATGTCTTGCAGAGTACGTGGCGTGGTTTAGGGTTTACGGCCAGCCTGGGCGTGCTTTATGCGCTGCTCTATGGCTTGCTCAGAGCCGAGGATTACGCGCTGCTGATCGGGGCGCTCCTGCTGTTTGGATCGGTGTGGTCATGGTGCTGACCCGCAAACTGGATTGGTACAGCATTGGCAAAAGCAGTGCCGCCAATTGATAAGCCTGGAAAGGGCGCGGCGAATGTCGCGCCCTTTTTTAGTGAATGGGGAGTTGATGTAATCGCTGTCTGCCTAAAAAACGTGGAATTTACGGGTGACTATTATTGTTCTGCTACTGCTGGAGAACTGTACCGACGCTTAGGTGTCGTATGCTGGTTGGGTTATGCTACGCCCGGTTTTCTAACACGGGTGATTGCATCACCTGCCGAGCTGGCGGGGGGTGACCTCGTTTCAATTGCTGAGAGTTAATGAGTGCCATGACTATTTTTGAAAAATCCGGATTACTGTTTTCCCCTTTGCGATCTCTGGTGAATAGGGGGGGGTGAAGCGTGATGAATGCGGCCATTCAACCTGAGTTTTCAGGCGCGCGCGAAAGTTTGCGCAGGTTTATTGAACATCGTCGTGTGCAGGGCATCATCATCACCCTGATTCTGATCAACGCAGTGTTGCTTGGGCTGGAGACCTGGCCGGAGGCGATGGCGGTGGCGGGTGGGCTGATTCTGGCCGTGGACAAAGTAATACTGTGGGTGTTTGTGGTGGAGATTGCTCTGCGTCTCTATGTCCACAGAAAGTCATTCTGGCGCGATCCTTGGAGTGTGTTCGATTTCTTGGTGGTGGCGATTGCGCTGATTCCGGCCAGCGGCCAGCTGGCCGTGTTACGTTCGCTACGGGTATTGCGGGTACTGCGACTGTTGACCATGGTGCCCTCCATGCGGCGAGTGGTGGGGGCCTTGCTGGCGGCGATTCCGGGATTGGGCTCCATCGCCTTGGTGCTGATGGTTGTCTATTACGTTTTTGCGGTGATCGCCACCAATCTGTTCGCCGCCGATTATCCGGAATGGTTTGGTACTTTGGGCCGCTCGCTCTATACCCTGTTCCAGATCATGACACTGGAGAGCTGGTCGATGGGTATCGCCCGTCCGGTGATGGGAAACTTTCCCTATGCCTGGACCTTTTTTGTGCCTTTTATTCTGGTGGCAACCTTCACGATGTTGAATCTGTTCATCGCCGTCATCGTCAACGCCATGCAGAGTTTTAACGAGAATGAGCAGCGAGAGACCGTCGCGGCGGTCGAGCAGGCGCGTGAACATATCGAAGCAGATCTGCATACCGAGGTGCGGGCCATGCGCGATGATATCCGTGAACTGAAGCTGCTGTTATTGCAGCAAGGTGGTCAAGGTGGTGTAAAACGGAATCCGAAAGAGTAGTTCCTCCAGATCGATCACCCGCGCGACGGCGAGAAACTTGCCCGCCATTCGGATAGCCGCGTGATTCTGCCCTCGTAACCGGCAAAAGTGCATCAAAAATCCTGCTTGCTAATCATTAATGAAACTCGTGGTTTTTGATAGTTATGATAGTATTTTAAGATAGTTAAATAGGGAGTGAGGCTGTCTTGAGACACGCGACTTTGCACCAACTGAGAATTTTTGAAGCGATCGCGCGTCGTAAAAACTTCACCCGTGCGGCAGAGGAGCTTTTCCTGACGCAGCCC
>JAYUTP010000280.1:0-2062 GCA_043755075.1 Tenderia sp. (SeqCode) | reverse complement strand
CCCGCGGACAAGGTGCGCTGAACCAAAGCATTGCTTTGGTAGGAACCTATTTCGTCGCAGCGGTGACAGCCAACTTCAGCAACCCCGGCATCACCGTCAACTCCACCACACTGAACAACAGCACCTCGATCACTGCCAACATCAGCGTGGCCGCAGGTGCGACACCCGGGGTCGGAACCGTATCCGTCACGGCTAACGCCCAAACCAGCAACACCGTTGCGTTCACCGTAAGTGCTGCGCCGACCATTAACTCGCCCGCGCCACTGGGAGGAGTAGTAGGTACCGCTTATAGCCACACCGCAACAGCCACTGGTGGCAGCACACCTTATACCTGGAGTTCCAGCGGACTACCCCCTGGCTTGACTATCAATGCCAGCACCGGAGTCATTTCCGGAGCTCCGACCAATGCGGGAACCTTTGTAGGATCAGTGATAGTCACTGATCCTAATGCCGGAACCTCCAGCCAGGCGACATCGATTACGATCATTGTTGCAGCACCTGTCATCAACAGCGCGAACATAGCCAGTGGTGTCACCGGCAGCGCATTCAGCTACCAGATCACCGCGACCAACAGCCCGACTAGCTTTAATGCTACTGGCTTGCCAGCAGGATTGAGTGTTAACACCGCAACCGGCCTGATCTCGGGTACACCGACTACGGCTGCAACATCTTCAGTTACGGTGTCGGCAACCAACGCAGGCGGTACCGGCAGCATGGCGGTAACGGTTACGATTACCCAGGCACCCCCGGTCATCAACAGCGCCAACACCGCGAACGGTGTAACAGCTACCGCATTCAGCTACCAGATCACCGCCACCAACAGCCCGACTAGCTACAATGCCACCGGCTTGCCAGCAGGGTTGAGTGTTAATACCGCAACCGGCCTGATCTCGGGTACGCCTACTGCGACTGGAATATCTTCAGTCACGGTGTCGGCAACCAATGCGACAGGCACAGGAAACCTGGTGGCCACATTCACTATCACGTCCACTGCGAACATTGATTTGATAATGAGTGCAGTCAGCACAACCACAACCAGCGTGCCAGTTAAAGGTAGCTTCTCGATTTCCAATACCGAGAAAAATCAGGGCACGTCCAATATGACAGTCAGCACCAATACGGTTAAGTTCTATCTGTCGACCGATGCCACAATCACTACTGGCGATATCCAGATTGGTCAGAGAGTTGTTAGTGGCTCAATATTTGCAGGTGCAGTAAGTCTTGCAACATCGCCGATCACATTGGCCTTGACAGTAGGTCCGGGGGTCTATTACCTCGGCGCGTGTGCCGATGCAGGAAGTGCGCAGGTTGAGACCATTGAGGCCAACAATTGCCTGGCAGCTGCAGCGACTATCACTGTAATACGCGATGTTGACCTGGTAATGACTGCGGTCAGCACTGCCGCGACTAGTGTGGGTGCTGGTAACAGCTTCTCGATCAGCACTACTGAAACGAACCAGGGTACGACTGTGATGTCAGTAGTTACCAACGTTGTCAGGCTGTACCTGTCAACCGATGCCACAATTTCTACTTCTGATATTTGGTTGACGGGAGGTTCGGTGGTTGTCTCTGCACTGGCAGCTAACGCAAGCAGCTCCGCAACAACCACCGTCACAGTACCTAAGGCCACAGCGCCGGGTACCTATTATATTGGGGCGATAGCTGATGCCACGGGTGTTCAAATTGAGAATAATGAGGCCAACAACACGTTAGCTGGCACGACCATCGTTGTGGTACGCGCCGTTGACTTGGTGATGACCGCAGTAAGTACGACAGTCACTAACGTCCATGTCGGAACATCATTCTTAATTGACAATACTGAAGCCAATCAAGGTACGACGATGATGACGGTTACTACTAATACCATTAAGTTCTACCTGTCGGCAGACAACGTCATTACCGCTGCTGATACAGCGCTGACTGGTTCACGTATCGTATCTGGCCTGTTGGCAGGGGGGGTCAGTGCAGGCACCACCACAGTGACCGTGCCAAAAAGCACAGCTCCGGGCGTGTATTATATCGGCGCCATAGCTGATGCTTTCGCGGCGCAGATTGAAACCAT
>JAYUTP010000279.1:0-2443 GCA_043755075.1 Tenderia sp. (SeqCode) | reverse complement strand
TGAAGAGGTAGATCTGAATATATACAAAGCGGTGTTGTGGATCACCGTGCGCGATATTCCCGACACACTCTGGCAGCAGCTTGAAGAGCGTCTGGTGGTTTATCGTCCGCCCCAGGGCCAGATGTAATGAAAGTTGTGCTCGGCATGGGCTGCGATCGTGGCACCTCGCAACAGACACTGGAGACCGCTATCGACCAGGCGTTGGCACTCATCGGGTTACCGCGCAGTGCGGTCACTGCATTGGCTACCATCGATAAAAAAAATGATGAGGCAGCACTACTGGCACTGGCAGCAGAACATGGCTGGCCCATGCGTTTTTATAGCGCTGCAGCGCTGGCGCAGATCGACGTACCCAATCCATCAGAGACAGTGCGCAAATATATGGGCACACCCACCGTTGCCGAAGCCGCCGCTTTATTAGCAGCCAACGGCAGCATCGAAGATCTGATTCTTGAAAAACATAAATATCGTGGTGATGACAACAAAAACGCCACCGTATCCATCGTGAGGTTATGCAATGAGTAAAGGTAAGATTCTATTAATCGGTTTTGGCCCAGGCTCCAAACAGCACATGAGCTACCGCGCCCGCGAAGCGATTGCCGAGGCCGATGTGGTGATTGGTTACTCCACCTACATTAATCTGGTGGAGGATCTACTGGAGGGAAAAGAGGTTGTCCCCAAGGGCATGACTGAAGAGATCGACCGCTGCATTGAGGCCTATGAACAGGCTAAGTTGGGCAAGGTTGTCGCCCTCATCTCCTCGGGTGATGTCGGTGTCTACGGCATGGCTGGCCCCACCTACGAGGTGCTACTGCAATCGGGCTGGACCCCGGCCAGCGACATCACCGTTGAAGTGGTGCCTGGCAGTACCGCGCTCTCCGCCTGCGCCTCGCTGGTAGGGGCGCCGCTGACACACGACTTCTGTTCGATCTCACTCTCTGACCTGCTGACACCGTGGCCCACCATTGCCAAACGCATTGACTCCGTCGGCCGTAGCGATTTTGTTATCGCCCTCTACAATCCCAAGAGTGGCCGCCGCACCCAGCAGATCGTCGAGGCGCAGCGCATCCTGTTGCAGTATCGCAAGGCGGATACCCCCGTGGCGATTGTTAAATCAGCCTACCGTGAGATGCAGGATATTCAACTCGTCACTCTGGATAAAATGGCCGACTGCAAGATCGGCATGCTCACCACCGTTTTGATCGGCAACAGCAGCACTTACATTCAAGAGGGGCTGATGATCACACCGCGTGGTTACGCCAACAAATACAATGCCATCACCGGCGGTCTGAAAGAAGGTGAAAAGGCCGGCCGCTCCCTGACCATGGGACTGACTGGATGGAAGGCGTGTGTACGTAAATTTATGCGCGATGACAATGCGCTCTCGCTGCGGGATGTTGCGCGCCACTTCGATATGCCCATGGGCGAGATCCTCTCCGCCATCAGCGAAGGGAACAGTGATGATAGTGCCGGTGATTACAGTGCCGCCGCTGTCGCCCAATCTCATCTCAATGCCCTCATTGATACCACCGCACAATGGGGTAACTTGCGCGCCGTGGTACGCAGCGCGGCAGGGGCCGTCAGCGAACTGATGATCAACGGCAACGAATTCCAGCGCCGTGGCGAATGGCTGGCAATCGAAAACAAGCACTTCCATCTCCACATCGACGAATCGCGTATCGCCCAAGCGTGGTTTGTGCGCCGTGGCGACACACTACGCAGTCTCCACTTTGTGGATGCCCTGGGCGAGCCGCTCTTCAACGTCTCGTTGATCCGCAATGCGGGCGCATTTGATAAAACGGCCGAACAGCAGTATGAGCAGAGCTGGCAATCGCTGACGTAATGCGCGTGAGTAGGGACAAATAACGTAGGGGCAAATAATTATTTGCCCCTACCCTAAATTCAAATGGAGCACTTAATGAGCAATAGCGAAAATATTCCCTTACCAAAACCCAAAATGGGCAACTACAAACGCCACCTACTAGTCTGCGTCGGACCACGCTGCACTCAAGAGGGTGAAGCACAAGCGCTGTTCGAGAAACTGGGCGACAAGTTCAAGGCGGCGGGTATCGACAGTGGTGAGCTGCGTGTCAAACGGACCCGAACCCACTGCTTCGCCACCTGCAAATCTGGCCCCATTATGTGCGTACAGCCCGATGGCATCTGGTACTACAACGCCACCGAAGCGAATCTTGATCGCATCATTAAAGAGCATCTTGTTGAAGGCAATCCGGTCGAAGATCTGATCTACCATCGCGGACCCGAACTTGTCGACGCCTGACCCCTCGGCCCACTTCAACGACGCGGACCGGCAAAGCTTCTACCGCATCATCAGCGCCCGCCGCGACATGCGCCACTTCATACCCAACAGTGTGATCGACGCCGCGGCATTTGCACGCATACTGCACGCTGCCCATCAGGCCCCCTCCGTGGGTCTGATGCA
>JAYUTP010000278.1:0-9614 GCA_043755075.1 Tenderia sp. (SeqCode) | reverse complement strand
CATGGACAAAGGACTACTCCACTAAACCGGTAGCGGTTACGACAACAGAATCATCGGCCGCTCATATTCCGGATGCACCTAAAGATGTTCCGGTTGCACAGCAGCCAGTGTTTGCTGAGGTTACACCTCAATCTACTCCAGAAGCAGGAAAGGTGGAGGCGGTTACGAGCCAACGTATTCATGTGGTTACCGATACCTTGGATATCACCATCGATAGCCGAGGTGGTGACATCCGTGAAGTGGATCTGCGTAAATATCCAGTCTCCAGCAGCGAAAAAGAGACACCCTTCAAACTAATGAAGGATACCCTGCCCAACTTATTTGTCGCTCAGAGTGGGCTGCTCTCTAGTAGCGAAGCACCTGATCATTACGCTATTTTCAGTGCAGCAAAGAATGAATATACGCTGGCAGAGGGGCAAAATGAGCTGCGTATTCCACTTGTGTGGGAAGGTAGTAGTGGCATCAAGGTAACCAAAACCCTGATCTTCAAGCGTGGCAATCACTATGTTGACATCGAACAGCGGGTTGAAAACGGTTCCGGTGAAGTTTGGAGTGGCCGCCAGTACCGTCAGCTTCAGCGCAGTCGTCCTGATGGTAGCAATAGTTCTTTCTTTATCTATACCTATACCGGTGGCGTGATCTACAGCGAAGCCGAAAAATACGAGAAGGTTGATTTTGATGATATGGCCAAACAAAATCTGGAGCGCGATATTACGGGGGGTTGGGGTGCAATAATTGAACACTACTTCCTGGCTGCCTTTATACCGGCGCAGGATGAACTCAACCATTTCTATAGCAAGGCCCCAGGCGACGATCGTTTTGTATTGGGATTGGTATCACCTGCCAAGACAGTTCAGACGGGCCAGAGTGGCATTTTTAGCACTCGTCTCTATCTTGGACCAAAGGAGCAGGCTGTATTGGAAGATCTGGCACCGGGTTTGGAGTTGACCGTCGATTACGGTATGTTGACGGTTATCGCTAAGCCACTTTTTTGGGTCATGGATTGGTTCCATTCGTTGGTGAACAATTGGGGTTGGTCGATCCTAATGGTGACTTTGATCATTAAATTGATGTTCTTGCCACTGTCAGCGGCCAGTTATCGTTCCATGGCTAACATGCGCAAGTTTGCTCCTAAGATGCAGCAACTCAAGGAGCGTTATGGCGACGACCGCCAACGCATGAGTCAGGCGATGATGGAGCTCTACAAAAAAGAGAAGATCAATCCACTGGGCGGTTGTTTGCCGATGATTGTTCAGATTCCGGTCTTCATCGCGCTCTATTGGGTGCTGCTCGAGAGTGTCGAGTTGCGTCAAGC
Organism: Tenderia sp. (SeqCode); assembly: GCA_043755075.1. Classification (GTDB taxonomy): domain Bacteria; phylum Pseudomonadota; class Gammaproteobacteria; order Tenderiales; family Tenderiaceae; genus JAKFXL01. Next base: position 8,299 of record JAYUTP010000278.1, on the reverse strand, counting down.
GCCCTTCATCCTTTGGATTGTCGACCTGTCGATTAAGGATCCGTACTACATTCTGCCGTTGTTGATGGGCGTCTGTATGTTTATCCAATTTAAGCTCAATCCAACACCGCCCGATCCTATTCAGGCCAAGGTGATGATGGCGCTGCCAGTTATCATGACCCTCTTCTTCGCCTTTTTCCCGGCGGGCCTGGTGCTTTACTGGTTTGCCAACAGCGCACTGTCTGTGGCGCAACAGTGGTATATCACCGCCAAGATCGACAAAGCGGCGGCAGCGGCAGCAGCAGCGGAAAAAATCAAATTTTAGATTAAAAGGGTGCCATTGGCACCCTTCTTAATTATGTCCATAGAAAACAGAAACGACACCATCGCCGCAGTTGCTACCCCCCCCGGACGCGGTGGTGTTGGCATCATCCGTATCTCTGGCCCCAAGGCCCGCGAAATCGCAGCGACTATTTTGGGTGAATGTCCCGCGCCACGTTTGGCGAGTTACTCACCTTTTCGTGATAGTGACGGCACCATCCTTGATCAAGGCATCGCCCTCTATTTCAAGGCACCCTTCTCTTTTACCGGTGAAGATGTGCTGGAACTACAAGGCCACGGTGGTCCAGTCGTGTTGGATATGCTGTTGTCACAGGTGGTGAAACTTGGTGCCCGTCTCGCCCAGCCCGGCGAGTTTTCTCAACGCGCTTTCCTCAACGATAAACTCGACCTCGCCCAGGCCGAAGCGATCGCTGATCTCATTGACAGCTCATCGGTAGAGGCGGCTCGCTCGGCACTGCGTTCATTGCAAGGTGAGTTTTCAGTACGCATCAAGATTCTGGTCGAAGCGCTCATCCGGTTACGTATTTACGTTGAAGCCGCCATCGATTTTCCAGAAGAGGAGGTCGATTTTCTTGCTGATAGCGCCATCACCAATCAGCTTCACAGCATCATCACTGATCTGAAAACCATACTTGCTCAGGCACAACAGGGATGTCTGTTGCGTGAAGGCATGAACGTCGTCATTGCCGGGCAACCTAACGCTGGAAAATCGAGCCTCCTTAACCGGTTGGCGCAACGCGAACTCGCCATCGTTACCGACATTGCTGGCACTACTCGCGACACGCTGCGTCACGAGATTATTATCGATGGTCTGCCGATCCACATCATCGACACGGCTGGCTTACGCGATAGCAGCGACACGGTTGAACAGATCGGCATCCAGCGGGCTTGGAGTGAAATCGAAAAGGCCGACCGCATCCTTCTGTTGGTGAATGACGCCAATGGCATCACTGCGGAAGATCAAAATATCATCGAACGACTACCGCATAATATTGCCGTTACCGTTGTTCGCAATAAGATTGATCTGGGCAACGGTAGCGCCGGAGTGAGTGATGGCCCGCTTGGAAAAGAGATTGGCCTCTCAGCAAAAACGGGTGATGGACTAGGATTACTCACGCAACATCTAAAAGAGTGTGTTGGCTATCAAAACGCTGGTGAGGGGAGCTTCATGGCCCGCCGCCGCCATGTTGATGCTTTGCAACGTGGATTGGATCTGGTGTTGCACGGACAGCAGCAACTGATCTTGTATCAGGCTGGTGAATTGCTGGCCGAAGATCTGCGTCAGGCGCAGCAAGCACTCAATGAGATCACCGGCGAATTCGGTTCCGATGATCTGCTGGGGCGAATATTTTCATCGTTTTGTATCGGTAAGTAGGGCTACTTGTCTGCTCATCCTATTTTTTACTGGTCATATTCGTCATCCACATCATCCTCCATATATTTCTTCATCTGGGCCTGCTCATGTGGAGAGAGGTGTTTGGATTGCACCTCAGCAAGTTTTGCTGGGTCGCGAATGATGGCACCGACGGTGTGAATCCACTGATTTAGTACTTGATCGTGGAAACGGTAGTCATTAAAGGTGAAGTTCATCCAGCCTGCGCCATCTTTGGCGGCGAAGATTTCAGGCTCCATATCGGTTGGAAATACCTCTTTGATTTGGGCCTCCATCTTGGCAGTTGCGTAGGGTAGATCTGCTTTTTGATCGTTCATGTATAAACTCCTTTTTTAACAGCACAGCAATACTATAACGCCAAAAATCCTGATTGTGTCAGGGTCTGAATTGGGCCACTAATCTTTTTAATTGCAGTAGTTGGTGGGTTGATTGAGTTGGGCCATAACGTAGTTGTGAATAGAGTTGGGTAATCAGCATTACACTTGTCGCCAGATCCGGGCGAGCAGCGGCAATCCGCTGGGCAAAGGCGTTGGCACTCTCGTGTGATTCATGGACTATGTTGCAACGTGCTAATTTTCGGCAGAAGCGTTGATATTCTTGTTGCGCTGGGTCGAGTGGCGGCGGGCGTTTTACCAGTACAAACAGAGTAACGGCGATGAAAATTCCGCCGACAACAATTGCCAATGCCCAGGCTAGTTGCCGCCATGATTTTATATCCAGCCCAAGGTTGCGTAAAAACTCGGCTTGTTGCTCCGGGCCATAACCAAGGATCCACTGATTCCAACCGTTGTCGATGGCATCAAGGTTTTGGCGCAGCTGTTGCCACAAATCAACCATACGGCCATCGGTGGGTAGCGCAAATAGCACCGCGCCATTTTCACTGCTGGCACCAAGATCAATGCCACGCTCAATGCGTTCTGGCGCAACTGCAGCGGTTGGATCAATCCGTACCCAACCGCTGTCCTCCAGCCACACCTCGGCCCAGGCATGGGCATTACGTTGTCGAATCACAAAATAATTACCGACGGAATTGAGTTCGCCGCCCTGATAGCCGGTAACAACACGAGCAGGAATACCGGCCGCGCGCATGATCATCACAAAACTGGAAGCAAAGTGTTCACAAAAGCCGCGTCGTGACTCAAACAAAAATTCATCGGTTGGATTACTGCTGCGTAACAGCGGAGGTTGCAGGGTATAGGTAAAGGGTTGCTGGCGATAGAGCGCGAGTGTTTGTTGAATGATCGCCGTAGCATTGCTGTTACTGCGGCGCAGTGACTGGCCTAGCGCAACAGTTTTGGGATTAACTTGATCAGGCAGATACAGTGCTGCGTTGCGCAACACCGGCGTGATTGCCCCAGTGTTGTAGTCCGTAAAAGAGTCCATCTGATACCGTAACCGCTGGCGCACTTTGTTGGTAGCAAGCAACTGGTACTCGTTGCTGATGTGACCATATTCACTCGTGCCCGCAGGCAGGTCGAGCACAAACAGCCAGGTGCGATTGTGCGGTTCAAGCGTGACAGTATAGGTAACAACACTGCCGCGCCATTGCACATCAGCGCTCTCGCTATCTGCAATAGAGATGGGAAACCAGCGGCGGCCATCGGTGCCGGTGAGCACTGGCCCGCGCCAATAGCGCTGATTGGCTGGCGGCACATCAGCCGCGAATGTAGCGCGAAACGCCACCGCATTGGATTGACTTAAACTGCTGATATTGCCGGGACTCATGGAATCATTAAGTCCCGTCATGCCCGTATGAGCATCCTTAGGCAGACTCCAGATTGGGCCCGGCAAACGCGGGAAGAGTACAAACAGCGCCAGCATCAATGGCAACGCTTGGCCCAATAACAGTGCTGAGGTGCGCAGACTCAATTGCACTGGATGCGTCTGATGATGAGTGAGATGGATATGCAATCCAACCAGCAACCAGCAGACCCCAAAAACATAGATCGCAATCGGCAGCGTCTGGCTATATAAAAAATGCGTCGCCAGTACAAAGTAGGCGATATACAGCAGTACTAACAGATCACGGCGTTGGCGCAGCTCAACCAGTTTCAATGCCAACATCGCCACCAGCAGCGCAATCCCGGCATCGCGCCCAACGATACTGCCGAACTGTGCAAGGATCATCACCAAGACAACAGCGATCATCAATATTTTTATCACGCGACCGGGCAAGCGCCAGCCGTTACGTGATGCCTGCCAACGCCACACGCCAACAGCAACTATTGCCACACTCTCCCACCACGGCAGTTGAACAAAGTGCGGCGCCAGCACCAGCAACAGCACGGTTAATAACAGTGACATGGCACGGTGATCGAGTACCGTGATGTTCATCGCTCGATCCCGAACAGCGCCAGTTGGCGCAGACAACGTTGCTGCTGTGCTGATCCAACATCCGGTGCAATTTCAATGGCAGGAAGTCGCAAACCGTAACGTTGTTGGCGGCTTTCCGCATCCAGCACCCAGCGGCAGAGATGGCTCAAGCGATCTTCCATTGATGTGTTAGTGGTGGCCTCCCAATCAAACCACAACTCAGGCGATTGGTGACGTTGAAACTGCTTGGTGAGAAGCCCCCGTTCACGGGCATATGCTTTCCAGTCGATGTGACGCATCGAATCACCGGCTTGATAACTGCGCAGACCATGAAAGTCATCACTGCCGGGTTCCATGGTTGCCAATCCATCACCCGCCGCCGTGGCTATGAATGGTAGCGCAGCGGTAATACTCGGCCGTGGATAGACCAGCACTGCCCCTTCAACATCGACATAAGACCAGGCGCGAAACAGACCAAAGGGGTAGCGAGTCGTGAGTGTAATTCGCCCAAGCGGTAATGGGCCACGCCGCGTGGCGGGAAGCGCCAGCCGAGCATGGGTCTGATCACGTTGCGCCACATTCACCATGGCAGTGGTGCTCGCGGCTGAGCGCAACTCGATGTCATAACGCGGCCGCGAATCGGGACTAATCAGCGCCATCACAAATCCCGCCTCACCCCCGGCAAAACACTCCTCCAGTTGTGCCAACCGCACTTGCAGGCCAACAAGGTTACGATAGGTGTGCAGTATTGAAACCAGCAACATGCTGCCCAACATAAAGGTCAGTGCAAAGGCCATGTTGTTGCTGTAGTTGGTGGCGCCTAACAACATCACCAGCAACAGCGCGATAAAGACCAGTCCTTGCTTGGTCGGCAGGACAAAAATCCGTTTGCCTAACAGCGTGGCCGATTGGTGTGTGGAGGCAGGGTGATAACGAACACCGCGTGGTCGCAGAGCGGGTGGCAGTGCAGCGATTAAACGGCGCAGGGAGATATTCATAAAAGTAATTACGGAATTGGCACCATCGCCAGCTTATCTGCTAGCGCCTCTGGGCTCTGGCCACTCAGTTCATGGGTGCCTTGTAAGCGGTGTCCGGCAACCGCAGGCAAAATGGTCAGCACATCCTCCGGCAATACATGGTGACGGCCATGCAGCAGCGCCCACGCCTGGGCCGCACGCAACAGCGCCAATCCAGCGCGCGGCGATAATCCCACCATAAACTCGGGTGCCTGGCGGCTGAAGGCCAACAGTGCCTGCACGTAGTCGAGCAGCGCCTCGGCGACATGCACCTTGGTCACCTGTGTTTGAATCGCCAACAATTGTGCGCTGGTGAGCAGTGGCTTGATCTGCGTCAGCAGTTCCCGTCGATCACGCCCCGCCAGCAGTTCGCGCTCCGCCTTGCGGTCGGGATAGCCCATCGTCAGGCGCATTAAAAAACGGTCGAGCTGCGACTCTGGCAGTGGAAAAGTGCCGATCTGATGCAGCGGATTTTGCGTCGCAATCACAAAAAAAGGTGAAGGTAGCGCATGGCTCACTCCCTCTACCGTTACCTGTCGCTCCTCCATCGCCTCCAGCAGCGCACTCTGGCACTTGGGAGTCGCCCGGTTCACCTCATCCGCCAACAGCAGCTGTGTAAATACCGGCCCGGGATGAAAACGGAATTTTCCCGATTCACGTTCATAGATCGACGCACCAATGATATCCGCAGGCAACAGATCAGAGGTGAACTGCAAGCGCTGAAACTCCAGCCCCAGCACTCGCGCCAGCAGATGTGCCAGCGTCGTTTTGCCCATCCCCGGTTGATCTTCAATCAGCAGATGACCCCCCGCCATCAAACAGGCCAGCGCCAAGCGCAACTGATGATTCTTTCCCAGAATCACTCGCTCTGCCGCACTCAATACAGCGCCCATGGACTCTGCTACGGCTTTCGGAGTGAGATCATGTTCAACAATAGTGGCAGGCGTTGCGCTCATATTAATCGCTTTTTAGTGAGGGGTGATTCAATGATAGTCGTTAATGGGTAACGACCGGCAGCAGCAGCAACTTTACGGTGGATGTGATGATGTCCTTCATCACATCCACCGATGAAAAAACATCTACACCTCAAACTTAATCCCCTGCGCCAGCGGCAGTTTGTCACTCCAATTAATCGTATTGGTCTGTCGGCGCATATAGTTTTTCCAGCAATCCGACCCCGCCTCTCTGCCGCCTCCCGTCTCCTTCTCGCCACCAAATGCGCCACCGATCTCGGCGCCTGATGTGCCGATGTTGACGTTGGCGATGCCGCAGTCGGAACCGCGTGCGGAGAGGAATAGCTCAGCATGTTGAATGGAGTTGGTGAAGATGGCCGATGAGAGCCCCTGCGGTACATCGTTTTGCAGATGGATCGCCCCTTCGATGTTGCGGTAGGGGATCACGTAGAGGATTGGAGAGAAGGTTTCGTTCTTAACGATCACATACTGTTTGCTGACGCAGGCGATGGTGGGCTCGACAAAGTGGCCGGGGCCTTTGATGGTGCGGCCGCCATAGACGACCTTGCCACCTTTAGCCTTGATCTGGGCGATTGCCTCTTGATAATCATTCACAGCATGTTGGTCGATGAGTGGCCCCATCAAGGTTTTAGCGTCGATAGGGTTGCCGATGCGAATCTGTTTATAGGCGTTGACCAAATGCTTGAGCAGTTCATCGTGAATGGAGTTGTGCACAATCACTCGGCGAGTAGAGGTGCAGCGCTGCCCGGCGGTGCCAACGGCGCCGAAGACAATGGCACGCACCGCGAGATCAAGATTGGCAGTCTCATCAACAATCACAGCGTTGTTGCCACTGCACTCCAACAGATAACGGCCGAGCCGTTTCGCTACCGCCTTGGCAATACCGTGGCCGACATGGCTGGAGCCAGTGAAGGAGAGCAGCGCCACCCGTTTATCATTCACAAAACGTTGCGAGATGTTGCGGTCGGCCGGCACAAACATTGAGAAGATGCCGGGATGGCCCATGCGCTCCAGCACTTCGTTGCAGATGTGCTGCACGGCGATAGCGCAGAGCGGTGTTTTGGAAGACGGCTTCCAGATCACACTGTTGCCAGTGATGGCGGCGATAAAGGCATTCCAGGCCCACACCGCCACCGGAAAATTAAAGGCGCTGATGACGCCAATGACGCCGAGCGGATGCCACTGCTCGTACATGCGATGTTCAGGCCGTTCGCTGTGCATAGTCTTGCCGTACAACATGCGCGACTGGCCAACGGCGAAGTCAGCGATGTCGATCATCTCCTGCACCTCACCATCCCCTTCGGCCTTGATCTTGCCCATCTCCATGGCGATCAATGTGCCGAGCGCATCTTTATGTTCACGCAGTGCGTTGCCGATCTGGCGAATCACCTCGCCGCGTTTTGGTGCGGGCACCTTGGCCCACTCTTTTTGCGCCGCTTCGCTGGCCTTCATTACGGCCTCGTAGTCGGCCACTGAACAGGTGTAAACCTTGGCGATCAACGCGGCGGTGGCGGGGTTAATGGAATCAATCATGGTGGCATCGCTAGTATCGCTCCAGCCCGCAGCACCGTAGGTGGAGGGGTTGATGGCGGTGAGTTTAAGCGCCTTAAGAGTGTCCATACCTGATTCCTTTATGCGTAATATTTGCCAAAACGGTTAGTGATTACATCACTCAGCGCGATGCTCTCCTGAGTAACAAAACCATGATACATGTTGTTTTTGCCGAGTACGATATCCATTACGCTGCAAATGCCCGCCGCCGTAGTGACCTGAATGGATGACCACTCCTTCCCTGCGATTTTATGTGGATAAACTTTTTTCACATAGATCTCCTCCACGAACTCCCCGGCCTGGCGGCCTGATACCGCCACGTAGATCAGCACCACATCGTGCTTGGTTTTGGGGATGGCGTTTTCAAGGATGCGTTTCAGCGTATCGCGGTCATCGTTAAGGCGCAGCTCATTCATCAGCAAGCGGATAGCGTCGCAATGGCCGGGGTAACGCATGGTCTTGTAGTTCATGGTGCGAATCTTGCCGTCGTAGGTTTCAGCGAGTGTGCCAAGCCCGCCAGAGGTATTAAAGGCCTCGTAGAGCACACCATCCAGCGTGATGGTCTCGTAACCCTCCAGAGGTTGCAGTGCAATCAGTTCACTCTCCTCAATGCCATAGCAGATGTTGCCGTATTCGTTAATCAGCCCATCGGTAGACCAAGTGAGTGAATACTTCAACGCATTGTTGGGATTTACTGGCAGCGCGCCGACCCGCATCTTCACCGTATCGAG
>JAYUTP010000277.1:0-2107 GCA_043755075.1 Tenderia sp. (SeqCode) | reverse complement strand
TATATAACAATGAAATTTCAAAAAGCCGCATTTATCACCCTCGCGCTGCTGTCCGCAGGCACTGCCCAGGCACGCGATGCCAGTCTACTGTTTCAGTTTGGACTTGACGTTGGTGGCGACCAACTATTCCAAGCCACTTACACCAATGGCGACACCGTTAAAATTGACGCTGGCGACATGTTTCAGATCGGGATGGGGACTACCTTCCAGACCATGCCAGAGCACTACCCCGATCTCGAAACTCAACTAAGTGTGGGGTATAAGTTTGATGCCGCCAATGCCACCAATGGCGATATCACCTGGCAACGTTTCCCAATTGAGGCGCTACAGTTTTACACCATCCCTGCATGGCGGTTTGGCGGTGGCTTAACCTACCACCTCAATCCATCGCTGCAAGGCAGTGGCGTAGCTGCCGGTGTCGACGTCAATTTCGACAATACCCTTGGCGTTATTGTTGAGGTGGACTACGTCATGGGCAAGGCCTACATCGGTGGCCGGATAACCCGCATCGACTATACCGTCAGCAATACCAATGTCAGCGCTAGTGGCAACAGCATTGGTGTCACCTTCGGGTATCGTCTCTAAACAGGCGCATACCCCGCTGGGCGGCACCACTGCCGCCCACACCCCAATCCCATGATTGGATTCGACTTTTATAGTTTTTACAGCCCTGTAACCAATTAATCCTAAAGGATTTTTGTCGCCCTTCCGATATCAACTGCTGACGGCTGTACGTCTACCGCCACCATCAAAGCAGCATCGGGAGTGACTCATGAAGCTTGCACTACACCCTACTCTTTTCACCCAGCTCGGCCGCGCTACTCAACTCGTCCTGCTGCTCATGGCCGCCTTCTGCACCAACAACGTTTTTGCCGCAGGCGGTGGTGGCGCGAGCGCCGCCACGACTGGTAAGGTCAATTACTTTCCCATTGAACCTGCCTTTGTGGTCAACATTCAGGACAACCGCTCAATCCGCTTCATGCAGATCGGAGTCAACCTGATGACCATGGATGCCGAGGTAGTGACCGCCGTGCAAAAACACATGGCCCCGATCCGTCATGAGCTGATAATGCTTTTTTCAAGCCGCGAGTTAAGTGAGGTGATGAGCCCCCCAGCACGCGAAGTGCTGCGCCAAGAGGCGTTACTCAAAATTCAGGAGGTACTCGGAAAATACGCTGACATATCCATCAGCAAGAAGGCGAAAGACCCCGAAGGCAAAGAGCACCCCTCCAGCGTGCAAGAGGTTCTCTTCACCAGTTTTGTCATTCAGTAAACACTAGGCAGATTCATCCCCCATGAGGTTAGGCAACCACTCCACCACATCGGGGAAGAGGATGATCAGCCCCAGCACCAGCAACTGAATGATGATGAACGGAATCACACCACGGTAGATGTGCTGGATGCGCACCTCCGGCGGCGCCACCGCCTTGAGATAGAAGAGCGAGAAACCAAACGGCGGCGTCAGGAACGAGGTTTGCAGGTTCATGGCAATGAGGATGGCAAACCAGACCATGTCGATCTCGAGCAGCATGGCAATCGGCGTTAGGATCGGCACCACAATAAAACAGATCTCCAGAAAGTCGAGAAAGAATCCCAGCACAAATATCAGCAACATGCTGGCGGCGATAAAGCCCCAGTCACCGCCCGGCAGCCCCGTCATCACATCCTCGACCACAATATCGCCGCCCATGGAGCGGAACACCAAACCAAAAGCAGTCGCGCCGATTAGGATCATAAAGACCATGCTGGTCAGGCGTGCTGTCTGCCGCCCACTTTCACGCACGTTATTCAGCGACATGCGGCCATGCAGCGCCGCCAGCACCAGCGCCCCCAGCGCGCCCACCGCCGCCGATTCGGTCGGGGAGGCGACACCAAAGAAGATCGATCCCAGCACCGCAAAGATCAATACCAACGGTGGCAGCAGACTCTTTACCACCTGGCCCAGCCCCAGCGCATCCCCCTCCACTGGCGCCGCAGGGGCCAGCTCCGGCCGGAAGAAAGCGACAAGCAGGATGTAGATGATGAAGGCCAGCACCAGCAACAGCCCCGGCACCACCGCCGCCGCGAACAGCTCGCCCGCCGCCACCCCCATCACATCACCCAACAG
>JAYUTP010000276.1:0-16369 GCA_043755075.1 Tenderia sp. (SeqCode) | reverse complement strand
AAAATTATTGGCGCAGCGATTGTGGGAACCAACGCAGGTGAGTTAATTGCTGAAGCTGTTTTGGCGCTGGAGATGGGCGCTGATGCCCATGATATTGGTATGGCTATTCACCCGCATCCAACGTTGTCAGAAACGTTAAACTTTGCTTCTGAGGTGGCGCTGGGGAGTTGTACTGATATATACGCACCTAAAAAATAGTCATCTTGGCGGCGATGGAGTCCATAAAAGAGCCTAGCTATATGCTGGGCTTTTTTCTCTCTGGCGGTTGGATTTACAGTGACAGGCAAATGAGAAGGCACGGGCTGCAATGGCTTGCTTCAATGTTCATGCAAAAGGCGGTTAATCGTCGCTGCTCTGTTGCTTTTCTACGCGTTACCGCACAGGGCAAGCCATTGCCATAAAACAGCGTCAAGCTCTATTGACGGTAGATGAGGCCAATGTGCTTGTGAGCGAGATGATGGCGCAGCTCGGCCAGTAACTTGGTTTTACTGTCAGGGTATTTGGCAACTCCACGGCAAGGGTGACCCTGATCCTTATGGATCAGCCGCTGGAGGGGGTGGTTCGCCAGCTGGCTCGCCGCTACGCCACCATTATTCTCTATACATTTGGTAGGGCGCTGGCTCAGATAGAAGGGTGGATTGGTGTCGAGATATATTACAAATTTTCTCTGGTGTTCGTTGATGTGCTTTTAACTATTTGATTTTTTAATAAAAATTTTTAGGCTCATAGATTGCATGCTGTTAATAATTAATCTTTGAGCTGAGTGAGGAAATAACCATGATTAGTGTTGCTACCCAGGTTGTAGTCAAGCGAAAAAGTGTTCAGTTATTGGCACCTGTGGTGTTGGCGGCTGCCATGCTGTTGCCGTGGGCAAGTGTTCAGGCGCTCCCTTTTACAACGGATATCACCATTACCGGTACGGCTGATTTTCGTGATGGACAGGCAGCGGCCACTGATGTTAGTCAGACTGGCAGCTACTCAGTAAAGCAGGCTGGCGTCACGACCACCAATACTGTCAACGGTACTACTGTGACGGGTGTTGATCCCTTGGCAGCGCTCTTAACGCAGACTGGCGATGGTGTTGGCATCACGGCCAACGTTAATAGCGCTATTGTCGGGGCTCAGGGTGAATTTCCCATGGATGCAGGGCTTTCTATATTCAATAGCTCTGTATCAAACGTATACAAGATCTGGTTGCAGTTTGATTATAACCACAGCGTGCTGGCAAGTGGAGCGGATGCGTTTGTGTATAGTGAATACTCACTGATTAATCGCAGTGATAACAATGCGATGTTGCTATATCGCGGCGTAAAATCTGATACGGGCACGGGTTATCAAGACGTTCTCAACGGTGTTAATCTTGGAACACAGGGGGCGCTTGTCGCGAATAATGGCAGTATTTTTCTGGAACGGATTATCAACTCGGGCGAGTTGCTTAATTTGACGATCCAATATGACATGAGTTCAGGAATTTTCTCCGATCCAGGTTCGATTGATGGTCGCTTCACGAGCTTTCTCAGTATTGTCAGTGTTGAGCTGTTTGAGAATGCTATACCTTCACCTGCAACGCTGTTCCTGATGTTGGCCGGTGGTATTGGTCTGATGGCAAGCCGTCGCCGCCGGGGTTGAAGAGCGCATTGTGGCATTACAGCGTGGCCTCAAAATGCTCACACACTGCGTCTATGCTGAGGTTTTTCGGCCATTTTTGTCTCGACTAGAGGTGCCTATTTTTGGTGCGCTGCACCTGACGGCGATGAGATCACCTCCGCCAAGGCGATGATGCTTGCTACCTGGAGTGTTACGTTGGATGCTAGGTTGGCAAAGCGTCTGGCAGCGTTTCCATTCACACTGTTGTTTAGCGAATATGTTGTCAGCGATGGCGGCTGCGCTAATGTTCGTCTTAGTTGTTTTTCGCCATCAATACGGCGGCACGTTCGGCGGCTTGATTAAGGGCTGAAACCATGGCGTTCCCCAGCAGCTCTACACCCCAGCGGTAGTCGCTTGATTCACACAACTTGATGTACTGCTCCAGCTCCTGATCGGAAAGGTTGCGAAAGGTGTAGAGATAGGAGCGATGTGTTCCCTCTCTGTAGGCGTCATTGAATGATTGGCGCACCTCTTTCACCATCTTCGTCATTTCGCTGTCACTGACACGCATTTCGTCATCCATCACCGGGTTAACGGCGGTGAAGACGGCTTTGAAGAAGGCAGCCTGCATATCGACACCAAAATCGCTAACGCGGGTTGCCTTGTCGAGTCGTTCGATCTGTTTGATGCGTTTGGATGTTGCTGGTTTTGTCTTTAGTGACTCGGAAAAGGCGTTGAATTCGTCACGCTTGTCAGGGTTGTTGGAAGTGCGTTCCAGCTCGGCGATCTTTTTTGAAAGCGGCGACTGCAGTTGCCGCAGATAGGCGGCACCTTGTTTGTTGTCGTAGTGGGCCTGGATTACCGCCAGTACATCTTTGCGGATGGCAGTTGGCGCGAAGGCTTGGCTGAAGGCCTTGCTCAGTGCCGAGTTGACCTTGGGTTCAAGCGCGCCGCTGCTCTGCTTCAGGGTGCTTTGGGCGAAATCGGGCACATGTTCCACCAGTTTGTCGAAGCCGGTTTCGACCATGATGGCGTTGATCTGGGTATCACGGTCGGCCGCATTGGCCAATGACAGTGAGGTGCAGCAGAGCAGTAGGGTCGTTAACAGATAGGATTTGAGTTTTAGCATTATGAGTGACTTAGTTATCTGAGTGGTATTAAGCGGACCGGTTTGATCCGCCACGGGGTTACATACTAAGCGCTAAGCGCCGAAGAACTCCGGTTTGCCCCAAAAGGCGAAGCTGAATTCATCGATACTCTCCTCGCAAAGAGTGATGGTTTCGATCACTTCGTGGCTATCGCCATCGATCACCGCCAGACTCCCTTGGGTGGGGTTGGGCACTAGGATCAGCGGTGTGCTCTCCTGCTGTTGGAGGAAGACGATAGGACGGCGGCCAGTCACACAAGGCTCCAGTTTGATATCCTGAATCAAATTCAGTTCCGGTAGTTTTGAGGTGTCGTAGATTTGCATGATGTCAGTATGCAAATTTTCCAACTGTCTGCCCTTGCCAGTTGCCGCGCCCGTGACGTAAAGGCGGTCGCCAGCAATGTTGAAACGGTAGACGCTGGGGTAAAAGTCCTGAATGTCGAGCAGGGTGCTGACTTCACTCTTGGTCACATCCAGCACGCTCAGGCGGCCCAGCACATGGTCAGGATTGGCCTTGCGGTCGGCACCCTTGCCGATCAGGAACTTGCCACAGCGGCTCAGCAGCAGGTTGCTGCTCACTTCCATGGGGACGCTGCGTTCGACTTCAAAGCTGATGGGGTCAATCACCGCCACGCTGTTGTAGCCGTTGTTGAGGCTGTAGACCTTGCCGGTGATGGGTGAGAACTCCATGCCGTGCGGGAAGGCGTTGTTGGGAACGCCAGCAGCGCCCTCTTTTTCGCAACGCGGATCAAAGAGATTGATGGTGGTGATGACCTTGAGAAAGGTGATCGCATCGCTGGGATCATTGCCCACCACTGAGATCGTCCCATCCTCCAGATTGCTGATGAAGGCGCGATGGGGGATGTGGCGGTTGCTGGCAGTGGGGTGGGTAAAGGCGGAGACGTGGTGGCCGCGGCCGACCAGCAGAGTCTCCAGCACCTCACCAGTGCCATTGGTCTTGGAGGCGACGGTGACGGTAGCGCCATTATTGCCGCAATTCAAAGTGTCATTGCCGTGCTCGTCGCCATCATTGCTGTACCAAAGACGCACCGAGCCAGGGTCGCGGTAGGCGTAGTAAAAGCGGCAGTCGCTCTCAACACTCTTGCTGGCGGAAACCACCTTGGTCTCCGGGTTTAGGATCAGCGCCTCGCTCTGGCCGTTAACACCCAGGAAAACCGAACGACGGTTGAAGTCACCACCCTTGGCGGGGCTGCTGGCGAGGGTAGTGACACTGCTCTTGCCGTCTTTGCGTTGCACAATCACAACCGTACCTTTGTTATTGCCGTAATCAAGGTGACAGGCAATGTTCCAGTCTATGGCCGATTTATCCATGGTTGATCCTATCCTTCAGAGGGCTAAAAAGTGCCGTTATGATAACAAAGTTTGGTGTGGCCATCGGGGCAAATAGTCTATAGTTCCTATGCCGCTCGCAGCCCTCAGACGCAAAGTACAGGTCGGTTGTTTAAAGAATTATTGATATTTACATAAGTAAAAAGGGGGAAGTGATGCAAAAAGCGGAGCTGCAGCAAGTGAAGATGCAAGATCAATCGGCGGCTCAGCGAGGGGGCGGCGTGGCGGTCGAGACCCCACAGGCTGAGCAGCTCACGCAACTCGAGGCGACAATTGCAGCCAGCCCACATCAGGCGGCGTTGCAGAAGATGGCGAACGAGATGCATAACAGCCTGCGCCAACGGGCGGCGCAGAACTTTTCAGAAGGCATCAACAACTCCCCGATGATGGTGGCGCAGCGCGTGCGGCAGGGGCAGATGGCTGGCGTGGCGCAGCGGGTGGAGGAGGAAAAGCCGTTGCAAAGAAAATTTTCGGCTATAGCTTTGGCGCAACTGGAGAGGCAGGCCAAGCCCAACAATACGGGGCTGCCGGATAACCTCAAGTCCGGCATTGAGAACCTCTCCGGGATGTCGATGGACAACGTCAAGGTGCACTACAACTCGGCCCAACCCGCGCAGCTCAACGCCCTGGCCTACGCGCAAGGCAGCGACATTCACGTTGCGCCGGGGCAGGAGCAGCATCTGCCGCATGAGGCGTGGCATGTCGTCCAACAGGCGCAGGGCAGGGTGAAGCCGACGATGCAGATGAAGGAAGGGGGTGCCGGTCAATGATGATAAGGGGCTGGAGCGTGAGGCGGATGTGATGGGGGCGAGGGCGTTGGAATCTGCCGCGCAGCGTGTGACAAAATCGCCCGCTGAGCTTGATGTTGCAGCCGGGCCTGTGATGCAGCGCTATGTGGATATCGGGGACGGGGTGAGTCTTTCGGAGAACAGTGCTTTTGCCGTGAGAGGCAAGGGTAAGGGCAACGAACTGTTTGTGACAGCGGGCACGCCATTGCCGGCGTTCCAGCATGTTACGCTGCAAGAAGGTGGCGACAAGCTCAATGTGTCCGGCGTCACGCTTGTCAAGGTGGACGCAGCGTATGAGAACGAAGACGAATTAGCAAAGATGTATTGCGGCAAATTTTCCGAGATGGTGACCGGGGTTAAGGAAAACGAGGAAAATGAGACGGCGAAGCCCGGTAGAAGTCTCTATGTAGATAGCCTGTATGATCTTGAAGGCGGCTATGATGGGGCGTGGCAGAATCACTTTGCGCCTGTGGTGGTCGCCGATGGGTCTGATCGCGGCACCTTGGAGACGGCGGTCGGCATAGACTATATCTGGCACGGGATTTACGGCAAGAGTCGTGGGCAATCGTTCCGATATAAGACCGCCGTGGCGGATGTGGCGCTTCAACTCAGCCGTAAACGTGTGAGTCCGGAACAGGCGCGTGTGGTGTTGGGTTATCTCGAGCTCTACGTCAAGGATGGCATTCCAGATAAAGCGTCGATAACGCCGCAGATCCTGGATGAGGTGGTAAAGATTGAGACGGCGCTAAAAAGCCTTGTTGAAATAGGGGTGAAAGAACCTAAAGCAACAGAACTGGGGTCGGCCAAGGAGGCGCGTGAAAAGAGGGAGGGGGAGGAGCGCAAGAGGCTCTATCTGGGTCTCGTGGATGACATTAGCCAAGGCAAACTCGGCTGGGAAGATCAAGTGAAGCAGGTGCACAAGTACACGATGCGCCCCCTGATCAGTGAGGCCCTTACAGCGAAGGATTTGACTGAGGACCAGGTGCTCAGGTTGCAACAGGCCATGGGCATGATGCAGGAGTCAATGTCGAACTCTAGTGTAAGTTCGCATCCGGAAAGTTCAGGCCTCTCAGGCCTGCAGGTTCTTGGCGGACTGTCCATTTTGGCGATTGTGGGGGGGCTCTTGTACTACGCGAAATATAAGAGGAACTAAGGTGTCGGCCTGGAGCTGATTTTTGTCTGTCATAAATTCCAGGAAGGTAGTCCGGTGGCATGTACAGGGCAGCTGTTTAAAGGATTATTGAAATTTAACAAGGATCTGTGAAAAAGCCATGCAAAAAGCGGAACCCCAACCAGCGAAAGTACAAAGCCAATCGGCGGCGCAGCGAAGGGGCGGCGTGGCGGTCGAGACCCCACAGGCTGAGTAGCTCACGCAACTCGAGGCGACAATTGCAGCCAGCCCACATTAGGCGGCGTTGCAGAAGATGGCGGAAGGGATGCATAACAGCCCGTGCCAACGGGTAACGCAGAATTTTTCTCGAGGTATCAACAACTCCCTGCTGATGGTGACGCAGCAGGTGCAGGATAAGCTAAAACCGACGATGCAGATGGTGTCGGTTAATGATGGCATGACAGATCAGCGGGTTGTGCAGCGGATGTTCGCTGTTGGCAAAACCAAGTTCAAAAAGCCGGCGTCCCACGAATTCACGCTGGCGTCCGCTTCGAAGGCGACTGAACCGATTCCTCGTGGCGAAGCCAGGGAAGAGGCCGGCCGTGGGGCGGGTACCGGCGTGGAAGTGGGTGATATCGGCTCTTATGGTTACGTTCAATATCTGGAAGAGGTTGGTGATGGACTGACTGGTGACCACCAGCCTTCGGGTGCTGCAGTAAAGGAGAGTATCCGGAACATGCTGCACACTGCGCTCGACAAGCCGCTTACTCGGTCAATGGCCAAAAATGCATACCAAAAAGCGATCACACTTGTAATGACAGAGGCTTGGCACACACTGGACTCTCGAACCTACGGTGGACGAAACAGCAAAAAGCAGATAGTTAAGGGTGCACAGGACTTGATGACGGCGGCTATGGAAGATTGGAAAACAACCGTGCCAGGTTTGAAATCCGAAGGGTTTACCGATGGTGAAATCAAGCATGTTTGGGACGATTTGTGCGTTGCAAGGCAAGATTTTTTCGCCACTGGGGAGGCTCAGGTGGGAACCCTGTGACACAAACAAACCGCCCAGTTTAATACCCTTTTGCTTGCTACCATTGCGGGCTTCATAATCTAAGCGGTTTTCTCCGTCAGCTGTTTACGGCCTGATCAGCACCAACCCCTGGCTGCTGGCCTGGAGTTGGCGCTTACCTTCTATGAACTCCAGCAGCAATTCACCACCGTGGCGACGCCGCCACCCTTGTAGGATGGGCAGTTCGCGTTCACCGCGCACCAGCTCGTCCAATTCTTTGCGGCTGGTGAGGGTGGTGATGTTGATCTGGTGCTGATGGGCGCAGAGTTTCATGATTGCCTGGAGTGCATCTACCAGCGCCTCTTGTTCGCTGTTGAGGCGTTGTGGCAGGTTGAGCTTGGGCCACGCATCCTTGGGCATCGCCTCAGCAGCTACGACGCATTTGATTAGTTCGTCGCCTTGTTTGCTGACGAGTGACTCGGGGATGTCGCGCAGCTTGCCCAGCGCCTGAAGGTTTTTGGGGCGCAGTTTGGCGATGTCGAGCAGGATCTCGTCGTTGGCGATGCGGCGACGTGGCTGGTCTTTTTCCATGGCACGCTCTTCGCGCCAGGCGCCGAGTTTTTCCAAGATAGCCAATTGCACACCGCGCAGCCGGTTGAGCCCCTTGATGCGCAGCCAGGCGCTGGCTGGGTTGGGTCGGTAGCGATTGGGGTCGGCCATCAGCGTGAAGTCATCATTGAGCCACTCTAGTCGTCCCTGTGCCTCGAGCTGTTGACGCTGCATCGGATAGAGCTGGGCCAGATAGCGCACATCATCTTCGGCGTAACTGATCTGCTGGTCGCTCAGCGGCCGTTGCAACCAGTCGGTACGGGAGTGGGATTTATCCAGCTCAACGCCAAGCATCTCCTGCACCAGCGCGGCGTAGCCAATCTGGTCCCCCAGCCCCTGCAGGGTGGCGGCAATCTGGGTGTCGTAGAACGGCGCTGGCAGCTCGCCGAAGAGGTGGAAGAAAACCTCCATATCCTGACTGGCGGCGTGGAACACCTTGATGGTGCGAGGGTCGGCAAACAGGGTCTTGAGAGGTGTCAGGTCAGCAATGGCCAGCGGGTCGATACAGGCGATCACCTCGCCGTTGGAGACTTGAATCAGCGCCAGCTGCGGATAATAGGTGCGCTCACGGACAAATTCAGTGTCGATGACGACAAAGGGGCTGCCCTCGAGTTGGGCGCAAAGCTGGGCAAGGTTCGGGTGATTATCGACAAAGTAGGTGGTCATAACGATTGGCTGATCCAAAAACCGTCATTCTAACTCACTCCGCCGTGGAGGGGCGGCACAGCTTTTTTGAATCAGTTTTTGTGGATCATTTTTTCTGAAATTGTTTCACTAGCTTTTTCACTTGTACGGTTAGGTCGGTTAGCTCGCGGCTGACTGTGTCACTCTCGGCAGAAATGGTGACCGATTGCTCGGCCTGGCTACTGATGAGATTAACGTTATTTTTAATCTCGGCCGAGACCGCGCTCTGTTCCTCAGCGGCATTGGCGATCTGCAGTGTCATGCTGGTGATGGTGTTAACCGACGCGGTAATGGTGCTGAGAAAACTGGAGATGGTGGCCGACTGCTCGCTGCTCTGCTGGGCCTTGGTACAGCTCTGTTCCATTGCCTGAGTGGCGGCCTTGGTGCTGGCCTGGACGCGGCCGATCATCCCCTCGATCTCGGCGATGGAGGCCTGGGTGCGGACCGCCAGGGTGCGGACTTCATCCGCCACTACGGCGAAACCACGCCCTTGTTCGCCAGCGCGGGCCGCTTCGATGGCGGCGTTAAGTGCCAGCAGGTTGGTCTGTTCGGCGATGTTGCGAATCACATCCAATACCCCGCTGATCGCCTGGCTGTCATCGCCGAGGCGGTTGACGATCTCGGCAGTGACGCCGATCTCACCGGTCAGCGCATTGATGGCAGCGATGGTGGTGGCGACGCTATTGCGCCCCTTGCTGATTTCACTGTCGGCATCGTGGGTGGCTTGGGCGGTTGCCTGGGCGTTGCGTGCCACCTCCATCACTGCTGTACTCATCTGGGTGATGGCGTCGGCGATCTCTTCAATGGAGCGCTGCTGGTCATGAATGCAGTTACGGGACTTGTTGGCGATATCGGCGGTACGGCCAGCGGTCTCGCTGAGGATGCTGCTGGTGAAGTCGAGGTGTGAGACCACCGCGTCGAGTTGTGAGCGCACCATTTTCTGCATCAGCATCAGCTGGCCAATCTCGTCGCTGCGGCCAGTGTAAATGTGCTGCATTAGCGGGTTGCTGACGATTTTTTGTGACTCATCTACCAGCGCCCGCAGTGGTTGCAGCTGCCAGGAGAGCAGGCCGCCACCTAAAGCCAGTGACAGTAACGCGCCTACCCAGGCAAACGGTGGCACCATCAGGCTAGTGAGTAGCAGTGGCAGTAGCGCCACGGCGAATGAAAGATAGAGACGGGTGCTGAACGCCACTCCCTTGCGGATGGGATTCTTTTTGTCGTTGATCTTTTTGTAGGCCGCCTCGGCCCGCGCGACCCGTTCGGCGGAGGGCTTGGCGCGTACCGACTGGTATTCGCTGGTATGGCCATTTTCGCTGATGGGGGTGACAAAGGCATCGACCCAGTAATGGTCGCCATTCTTGCAGCGATTTTTGACGATGCCCATCCATGAATGGCCGCTTTTAACGGTCTGCCACAGCTCGGCAAAGGCCTCGGGCGGCATGTCGGGGTGGCGCACTACATTGTGGTTTTTGCCCAGTAACTCCTCCTCATCAAAGCCGCTGATGTCGAAAAAATTCTTGTTAAAGGCGGTGAGACTGCCCTTGGGATCGGTAGTGGAGATGATGCGCACGCGCTCGCCAAAGGTGCGTTCGCGATTGCTGACTGGCAAATTGACTTTCATGACCACACCCCTAGATATGCCAGCTCGGCACAGTAAATGTTTTTTGGACTATTGCTCCCTTTTTCAGTAACGACAACAGGGAATAAAGCTTGAGGGGGATGATACGAAATGGGCGAGCTGCCACTGCGGCAACCCGCTGCAGTGGCGGGGCGAATCAGGAGACGCGGTCGTCGGCGATATGATATTTGGGGTCTTCTATGACATTGGCCTCCACCAAATCGCCAGCCTGTTTCAATAGTTCTCGGCACTCCGGGCTGAGGTGGCGCAGGTGTAGGGTTTTACCGGCATTGAGATAGCGCTCGGCAACGGCGTCAATTGCCTCGATGCCGGAGTGGTCGTAGACGCGGGTATTGCGGAAATCGATCACCACCTCATCCGGGTCGTTGCGTGGGTCGAAGAGGTTTTTAAAACTGTGGATTGAGCCGAAGAAGAGCGGCCCGTGTAGGGCGTAAACCTTGTTGCTGTGATCGTCGTAATGAATGTCGGCTTCCATCCGTTTGGCCACCTGCCAGGCAAAAACCAAGGCCGAGACAATGACGCCGACGATGACGGCAATCGCTAGATCGGTCGCCACGGTGATGCCGGAGACCAGCACCAGCACAAAGGCGTCGGCTTTGGGGATCTTGCCGAGGATGCGAAAGCTTGACCATTCAAAGGTGCCGATGACGACGATGAACATGACGCCAATCAGCGCCGCTAGCGGAATCATCTCGATCAGCGAACTAGCGAAAAGGATAAAACAGAGCAGAAACAGCGCCGCTGAGATGCCGGACAAACGGCCACGGCCGCCCGAATTTACGTTGATCATGCTCTGGCCAATCATGGCGCAGCCGCCCATGCCGCAGCCGCCCATGCCGCCAAAAAAACCGGTGACGACATTGGCGGTGCCCTGACCGATGCACTCTTTATTACCTCGGCCACGGGTCTCGGTGATCTCGTCGATCAGCGTCAGGGTTAGCAGTGATTCGATCAGGCCGATGGCGGCGAGGATCAGCGAGTAGGGGAGGATGATCCAGAGGGTCTCTAGGGTGAAGGGGACCGTGGGGATGTGGAACTCCGGCAGGCCGCCAGCAATAGATGCCATGTCACCGACGGTGCGTACATCCATATTGAAGAGGATCACCGCCAAGCTCACCACCACAATTGCCGCCAATGATGAGGGAATCGCCTTGGTGAACTTGGGTAGAAAGTGGATGATAGCCATGGTCAGGGCGATCAGCCCCAGCAGCAGCCAGAGTGCGCTGCCACTCATCCACTCCGTGGTGCCATCGGCTCCCATGGTTTGGAAGTTTGGCAACTGTGCGAGGAAGATCACAATCGCCAGCCCATTCACAAAACCGAGCATCACCGGGTAGGGGACTAGGCGGATGAACTTTCCGAGCTTCAGCACTCCCGCTGTGATCTGGAAGATGCCCATCAGCACCACCGTGGCGAAGAGGTACTCGACGCCATGCTCCGCCACCAGCGCCACCATCACCACTGCCAGCGCGCCGGTGGCGCCGGAGATCATGCCGGGACGACCACCAATCGCCGCCGTGATCAGGCCGACGATGCAGGCGGCATAAAGCCCCACCAGTGGATCGACATGGGCGACAAAGGCGAAGGCGACTGCCTCCGGCACCAGCGCTAATGCTACAGTGAGACCGGAGAGCAGATCGTTCTTGATATTGGCGTTGGGGTTGGCGCGGGGTTCAAACATCGGACTACCTTGCATTGATACTAAGAGGGGGCGCATTCTAACAAACATATCCAGAAACGCCTTTTTGTGGCTCTAACCGCTTGTTTTGTGATGCGGCGGATCTGATGAAAGGCGCGTTATAACAATATAGAGTGAAGGAGAAGAGCATGACAGCCCACATCACCTTGGAGTTTCTTGGCGCGGCCCGTGAAGTGACCGGCTCCTGCTATCTATTGACGGTGGGTGATAAGCGGCTGCTGGTTGATTGCGGCATGATTCAGGGTTCGCCCGAGGATGAAGCACGTAACGCCAACCCCTTCCCGTTTGAGGTGAATGCGCTCGATGCCGTGGTGCTGACCCACGCCCACATCGACCACTCCGGCCGCCTGCCGCTGCTCTCCAAGTCTGGTTACAGCGGGCCGATCTACACCCACGCCGCCAGCCGCGACCTGTGCGCCATCATGTTGGTCGATTCCGCCTATCTCAACGAGAAGGAGTGCGAGTGGGGAAATCGCAAACGGCAGCGCAAACATCTGCCGCTGCTGGAGCCGCTCTACACTATTGATGATGCCCGAGCGGTGATGAAGCAGTTCAATGGTCTTGAGTATGACAAGCGCATCGAGATCCTGGTGGGGGTGGAGCTGCGGCTGCGTGATGCCGGTCACATCCTCGGCTCCGCCATCGCCGAGCTGTGGCTGGAGCACAACGGCGTCACACGCAAGCTGGTCTTCAGCGGTGATCTTGGCCATCACGGCGCGCCGATCCTGCGTGACCCCGTGGCGGTGGAGGAGGCCGATCTGGTGATCATGGAGAGCACCTATGGTGATCGTTTGCATCGCTCCTGGGATGCCACCTGGGCCGAGCTGGAGGAGGTGATTACCAGCGCAAAAAATCAGCGCAGCAATGTCTTGATCCCGGCCTTCGCCGTCGGTCGTACCCAGGAGCTGCTCTACGCCTTCAATCGCAATTTTGAGGCGTGGCAGATGGAGCGCTGGAGCATCTTTCTTGACAGCCCGATGGCGATCGAGGCGACCGAGGTCTACATCAAACACAACAATCTTTACGACAAAGAGGCGCCATCATCATCGCTGGCAGCGGTATGTGTACTGGCGGGCGCATTAAACATCACCTTAAACACAATATCTGGCGGCGCGATTGTCATCTCGTCATCGTTGGCTTTCAGGCGCGCGGCACCCTCGGGCGCATGCTGGTGGATGGTGCCAAACAGATCAACCTCTGGGGCGAGACTGTTAATGTTGCTGCCCACATCCACACTATTGGTGGTTTTTCCGCCCACGCCGATGGCGAGGGGCTGGTGAAGTGGTATAGCCACTTCCGCGGCCAGCCGCCAGTGGCGCTGGTGCATGGCGAGCCGCGAGCGATGTCGGTACTCGCCAGCCGCGTGCAAGAGCAGGGGGCGCAGCAGGTGTTTCAGCCGGAGCTGGGCAACAGCTTGGATTTGGTAAATATGAAGATGAAGATGGATTAAGATGGATGAATATTCAGGAGCGGTTTAATCAATATGCACACAGTTAAGCAGCAGTACGAACGCTTTCCTTATCCGCCCGTCTCAGCGCTGGCGTTGCCCCGCCGCGATCAAGGCCAGGGGCTGCGTTATGAGTGCGCGGTCGAATTGGCGGCGGGCGCGGGTTTGGCGGCTATCGAGCCAATGGCGCATAAAGGGCTGCGCATTTTGGTTGTGGGTGCTGGCACCCTGGAACCGCTGGTCGTTGCACAACAGCACCCACAGGCGACAGAGATTGTCGCGGTTGATCTCAGTCGCCGTTCATTGAGCATGCTGTGGCGACGTTCGCTTCTGGGACGTGGCCGTGAGTTGTTACGGTTTAACTGGCTGCCGCCCATCAAATTGATTGAGGCTGATATTACCCAATGGGGTGATAGTGATGGCGAGTTCGACTACATTGTCGCCAGCAACGTGTTGCACCACACCGCTGATCCAGCGCAGACGTTGCACCACCTTGCCGCCATGTTGAAGCCTGGCGGGGTGATGCGTATCGTCACCTATGCCAAGCAGAGTCGTTTCTGGATCAATAAGACGAGTGAGTGGTTGCGTTGGCATGGACTGAACGCCGAAACGTCGCGACTGAAACAGCAAGCGCGCAAGGTGATCAAGCTGCTGCCCGAAGGTCATCCGATTCGGAGCTGCTTTAATGCCCATAGCGAAACAGGCTCGACAGCGGGGTTGATCGACGCCTTCTTTCACAGTTGTGAAACGCCGCTCTCACCGTTGCAATGGCAGCAGGCCACCGAGTCGGCGGGTTTGCAGTGGCTGGGTGAAACACAAACAGAATTGGCGCAGGGGAAATTTTTGCTGGAGCTTGAGCCCAAAGCAGCGCTGCTCACACCTTGGCAGCGGTTACAGTTGCTGGATGATCTGCTGGAGCTGAACACCAGTCCGATTCTCTGGTTTTGTAAAAGAGCGAGCGATGATCATGTGGCTGTGGATGTCGCGCCCAGTACGGTCACAAATCCTGCCGTCGACATCACCAAGACACGTTGGTCATTGCCGTCGCAGACGTACTGGCAACTGGGACAACGACTACGCCGTGCCGATGCCGTGCTGCAATCAATTGGCAGCAGTGTATTGTTGCTGGTTGGCAAGTTGCGTGAGGAGGTGGGGCCGCGGCTGGATCGTAATAATAAGCTGTTGGCAGGGCTGACTATTAGTGAGTATCCCGTCGAGAGTCTGTTGGCAGCGATCGAGCCGCCTCATCTGGATCAGTGGCAGCAGTTTGAGGAGAGCGTGAGTCGCTGTCGTATCGAATATTGGAATGGTGACGCGATTCCCGGCATCACGCTCAGTGCCCAGGAGCAGTGGTTGCAGTTGCGCTACGGCTACCAGCATGGCTGGATCGGTCCGCTGGCAACACGGGTGCATGTGGAATAGTGAGGTGTTTATAGAGGTGCCATAAGTCATGCACACCTGCCAGCGAAATGGGCGCCTCGATGACAGCCATGTGGATGGGCGATAACTCATCCGAAATTAGCGATGAACAGAATTAAAACGGATTGGTATCGCGCATTGTTGCGGTGAGTGTTGCGGTGTTGAGAAACGATGGGTTACGCTGTGCTTCACTCATCCTACGCGCTGGGAGCGGGTGGCCGCGTCTGGCTACCCGACGCGCAAAGTCATATCCATCGGAGGTTCCAATATAAATACCCATCTGCACCAGAAATTTGACGATGCCTTGCGGTATTACCTGTACCCGCTACTGGCGGTAATCACTCTAGCGTACCTTGCCCATGAGTTGAGCGGGCCGCAGGAGACCCTCGGTCACCACTATGGCTGGTATGCTGGCGGCATGGTAATCGTCATGGTATTGGTCGAGATGCTCCACCCTATTCGTTCTGAATGGCGCATGACTCAGGCAACGTTTTGGCGCCGTGACCTGCCATTTATCATCCTCGGCTCTGGTACCATCGTTGCCGTCAATTATTTTACTGTAACCATCGTCACGCAATACAGTTTCTTGCGTGGCACATCACACGAGGGAATCCCGCTGCTGCTAGGCATCATCCTCGCACTACTGACTACAGATTTTCTGTGGTATTGGGTTCACCGCATCTGCCACGAGGCGCGCGGCAGTTTTGGACAGTTCCTCTGGCGCGTTCATGCGGTACACCACTTGCCTCGCCAAGTCTACGTGCTCATGCAATCCGTCGGGCATCCAATCAACGTGATCGTTGTTCGCCTCATATTGACACTGCCCCTTTACGCCCTCGGGTTCTCTCCTGAAGTCGTGTTTGCCGCCAGCGTCATCATTGCATTTCAAGGACTTGTTTCGCACTTCAATGTTGATAGCCGTGTCGGCTGGCTCAACTATTTGCTGATGGGCACTGAGCTTCACCGGTATCACCACAGTGCAGACATGTCGGAAGCTAAGAACTTTGGTGCCGTAGTTTCGGTATGGGATCAACTATTTGGCACCTTCTATTATCGTCCCGGTAAACTGCCAAAATTGCTCGGCGTCGACAATCCTAGCCTGTATCCGTCCGATACAAAACTGCTCGATGTCGTCGCTTATCCGTTCCGACATCACAAGTCAACGGATACGCTCTAACGCGGCATTTGGGTCCGTAAAACTGGGTAACGCCCAGAGCCCTTTTATACCGAATAACGGGCCAGACTTGTTGATTGCCTTTCTTTCTATATGGGCAGCGCGTAGGGCACCCAAAGAACCGAGTGCTGCACCCATCCTACGGGCTTGGCCTATTTAAGCGCAGGGTTAATAAGTTGTTACTCCTCCTGCGTGACCCCCCAGCCATCACCATCGCCATGATGCTTTTCGGCCAGCTTCTCAAAAAATGCTTCACGCAATGTGATCTGGTGATGGGCTGGGATCATGTTGATGATGCAGCAGAGATCCCAGTCATCATGAATCTCGTTTTGCTCCAGGATGGTTTTGATGCTCGCGTCACTGGCGATCACTTCGGCAATCATCGCCTCGGCGTTTTTTTTGGTTTTAAAGAGGGTAAAAAATTCAACGTCGAGTGGTTGAGATAGATCGATGCCTGCGTCGTGCATCTCTTGTAGCAGTGAGCCATTTTCGTCTTTAGGGAATTTCATGGAAGTTACCTTTGAGGTAGTTGCAAAATTGTAACTAAAGTTCGCCAAAAAAATCTAACTACGCAGTATCAATTGCGCCGCAGAATCATAGGTTCTTTATAATTATCAGTGTCATTAGCAAAAGCTTTATTTTTTTAAGATGTTTTTGACCGCCAGTGTCAGTCTAGCAGTTTGCCAAGTTAAAATTCCAC
>JAYUTP010000275.1:0-3541 GCA_043755075.1 Tenderia sp. (SeqCode) | reverse complement strand
GACGCTAAGGTTACGTAATGCCAACATCCGACCCGGACTGTTTGAGGGAGACAGCTCGGGTTTTTTTATGCCTGTGCGCTCGTCAGGGGCCCGCCGTGGTGATTAGGGCTGGAGCACCAACAACAGACGCGGCGAATGTGAGCAACTTATTTTTTAACCAATCCCTATTGCCGCGTGCGTAACAAGGCTTCTTCTATCAGCGCATCCATCTCGTCGATACTTCTTATTCCACGGACGAGCTTACCGTTGATGAGAAATGACGGCGTGACAAGCACATCATGTTCATTCGTGGCCCGTTGCTGCTCCTCGTCAATACTGAGAGCGTGTTGAGGATTATTCAAACAGGCGCGAAACGCCGCACGATCCAGCCCAAGCGACGCGGCGTACTGAATCAGCGCGGCATCGACATCACGCTCGCGCGACCAAATGCCGGCCGCCGAATAGAGCGTGTCCAGCATCGCAAAGTACTGCTGGGGCCCAGCGCAGCGCGCGGCAACCGCGCCACGGATTGCCGCCATGCTGGTGGGTAAATCGCGGTACACAAAGCGAACTCGCCCGGTGTCGATATGGCGTGACTTGATGAGCGGCAGGACCTCCCGATGAAAGCGCACGCAGTAGCCACACGTCAGCGATGCGTACTCGACCAGCGTCACAGGTGCCCGCGCGTCGCCGATCGCGAACTCGGCATTCGCGGCAACCGGGAAGAAAACCGCCATTGCGGCAAGCCCCAGACCCACCACGGATCGCAACATCTTAAGCGGTATATTCATCTCTTTATCCTTCTCGTCCAAGCCTCAAGATAACATCATGGCTTTACTGCATTGCAGCTAAACTCCTCAGCTGGCGAATAAATTCGCACCTACGAACCCATCAACTGATAGCGTTTAGATTGAATGGTTTTATGACATTGAGCAATCTCGCCGAGTTCATAAAACTGCCTGAGGACACTCCCGCCATACCTGATTATCATATTACCCCCTGTTTTCCACGCTCCAACGTGGCAACCCATTCATCTCTCCACAGCTCCACCGCCGTAAACATTCCCACGCCGGGGCGTGTGAACGAGAGAATAATAAAAACTTCGCTCATCTTATAATGTGATGGCCATCACGGAAACCTGCCGCCAAATAGCCATAATTACACACAAGGGATCATTGATAGTGCCCCACCCCGCACCCACCCCGATGCTCGTCACTGTCAATCCCTTGCACGCTGGCCCGGATTCTGTCCGGGCTTTTTTTATGCTTGTTGCCAGAGCCCGCTCCATGTAGTGTTTTAAGCAAGCGCTTTGGGTACTAAGTGCTTTGGGCAGAGCCTGCCCCGCGAAGTGTTTTGGGCATAGAATGTCGGCACTATGAAAGAAGATGGGGAGATCTATATGGCACTGGAACTGAGCGGACTAATACTGGGGGAATCAAGCGACATCCTGTACACCCACAGCAGTGAGGAGGTGGCCGAGGCAACGTTCGTCCTGGCAGATCAGGCCCGGCACTCACTCGACATCTTTACCCAACATCTCGACCAGCGACTCTATAACAGCGTGGCCCTCTATGATGCAGTACTTAAACTGGCCACCCGTAGTCGCCACTCGCTGGTGCGCATCCTGATTCAAGACTCAATGCCAGCCGCCAAGAACAGTAACCGTCTGGTGGAGTTGAGTTACCGCATCAGCAGTCGGCTACAGATTCGTATACCGCCGGTTGAACATGAAGAGTTCCGGGAGGAGCTGGTGATTGCCGATGGCTGCGGCCTGCTGCGACGGATCAATCCTAATCGCTACGAGGGTGAACTCTGTTTCAACGCCGCCATAAAGGCGCGGCAACTGAAGAGTTTCTTTGATGAGTGCTGGCAACATAGCGCCGCTGATCCACAGCTCCGACGCCTACATATTTAAGCTTAACGACCGCGCAGAAAGAGTCGATCAAGATCGTCCATGCTCAACTGCACCCAGGTGGGACGACCGTGGTTGCACTGCCCCGCCCGCTCGGTCCGCTCCATATCGCGCAGCAGCGCATTCATTTCCGCCACCGTGAGCTGACGGCTGGCGCGCACCGAACCGTGACAGGCCATAGTGGCCAGGATCTCGTTACAACGCTCGCGCACCCGGCTGCTCTCGCCCGCCACATTGAGATCGGCCAGCATATCCTGCACCAGCGCCTTAACATCGGCATGGCGCAACAGCGCGGGGACGGCACGAATCAGCAGCGTCTCCGGCCCCATGGCGCCGAGTTCAAAGCCTAGCTCCTGGAGCAGGGCGGCATGTTCATCGGCTAGGCGCACCTCACGCGAGGTCACCACCAGCGTCTCTGGCACCAGCAGCGGTTGGCTGCGAATCCCCTCCTCGGCCCAACTCTGTTTCATGCGCTCATAGGTGACGCGCTCATGGGCGGCGTGCATATCCACCAATACCAAACCCTGCACATTCTGGGCGAGAATGTAGATGCCCTGTAGCTGCGCTAGGGCAAAACCGAGGGGTGGTGCTTCGGTACCTTCAGTGGTGGTTGAATCTGCCGGGCTTTCGGCTGCCACGTGCAGGCGGTCATAGACCGAGAGCTGTTCCCGAACTCCCAGCGAAAAGGCCTGCTGGTTCCGCGCCGGTAGGGGTGCGGCGCTGCCATAATTGCGCGACGGGGCGAATTGGGTTGTTGCGGGCTGTGGTGCCGATTGTATCGACGATGGCATCGACGGCTGTATCGACTCGCTGGAGATGGTCGCCACCTCATCACCGGGGCGGACATCGGCCAGTGAGCGATAGAGGGCGGAGAAGAGAAAGTCGTGCACCATGCGGCTTTCGCGAAAACGCACCTCGCTCTTGGTAGGATGCACATTCACATCGACCTCGCTCGCCGCGAGGTCGAGATAGAGCACAAAGGCGGCGTGACGGCCGTGGTACATCACATCCTGATAGGCCTTGCGCACCGCATGGGCGATCACCTTATCCTTCACCATGCGGCCATTGACGTAAAAGTACTGCAAATCGGCCTGACCACGGGAGAAGGTCGGCAGCCCGACCCAGCCCCACAGTTTCATCCCGGCCGCTTCGAATTCGATCTCCAACGAATTTTCGATAAATGCCTTGCCACAGATGGCGGCCACGCGCCGCCGCCGACCTTCGGCATCGGCATCGACAGCGGCGCGCCACTGATGGAGCAGCTTTTGGTCGTGCTTGAGGGTGATGCCCACATCAAAACGGCTCAGGCCGATACGCCGCACCACATCCTCAAGATGGTTGAATTCAGTACGTTCAGCCTTAAGGAACTTGCGGCGCGCCGGGGTGTTGTAGAAGAGCTCGCGCACCTCGACGGTGGTGCCTTGAGGGTGGGCCGCAGGGGATGGCTCGACATCCGCATCGCCACCATTCACGGCAAACTGCCAGCCCTGCGACTCATTGATGTAACGCGAGGTCACCTTCAAACGCGCCACCGATCCGATGCTGGGCAGCGCCTCGCCACGGAAGCCCAGACTGGCGACCGCGGTAAGATCCTCAAAGCTGTTGATCTTGCTGGTAGCATGGCGGCTCAGCGCCAGCGGAATATCGTCA
>JAYUTP010000274.1:0-2691 GCA_043755075.1 Tenderia sp. (SeqCode) | reverse complement strand
ATACCGATGAAACCTTTACGGAAGTGCTCTGGCGCCATAGCCGTTACCGCATGGGGCATCTCGAACTGACGGATTTTAGTCAGGTGATGATCGTTATTTCCATCACGCACTTCAAACCACTGGCTGATAGTGCCACTGGAGTCGCCTACCAGGATTGAGATGTCACCCGCGAGAAATTCCAGTCTGACAATTCTGGTGTCACCATTTACCGCTGTGATCTGCTCTTGCAGCTGCGGTGCGCTACGGTCACTGATATCGAAACGGGCAATGGTGCCGGCCGTGGTCGCGGTGTAGAGCACACGCTGCTCCTTGTCGAGCAGCAGGTGAGATATTTTGCTGGGTGCACGGTCGAGGGCCATTGTTTCGGCCTCAACGGTGATTTCATCATCCAGCATTGAGGTCTCGGAGGTGAGCGTGGTCAGCAACAGACGGCTATCGTTGGTCAGGGCGACTATTGTCGCCTGTTCCTCACCGCTCTGGACGGCAAGTTTTGCGAGTGGCCGCCCCGTGCTGTCCACTACAATCGGCTCTTTACCTAACGGATAGGCGATGTGCGGAGTGATTTTACGGACATCATCGGGGTAACTGACCTCATATTCATGCTTCAACAGCATGGCGGTACCGTCAGAGAGGCCAAAGGCGACAATCTTGCTGGCGGGGGTGCCAGCGGCAAAACTGGTGATTGTGACATCCTGGGGCAGATTGAGCGGCACCTGCTCAATAATCTTGCCATCATGGGTATTAAAAAAGCTGGTTTTGCCATTGCTCTCAAAGCGAACGCCAATCTCGGCCTGCTCCTCCATCGCCAGATAGAGCGTGGTGTTATTAGCCTCATGGGGCAGGGTGTAGTTAGCACTAGCCTCAATTTTGCCGGGCATGAACAGCGGCACAACGACATAGAGCAGATAGCCAAAGATCAAGGTGATGGCGATAATGACAGCAATGCCACCAATGCCAATCAGATGCTTGGCCAGCTTGTCCTTCAGGCGGCGGCGGGCACGGTGACGGATGCTGCTGGGGTGATTAATGGGGGGAAGAAGTGCGGCCATTGACTAAGGAGTCCCTCGAATATGCCGGGTAATCATACGCACGCAATATTACAGAATTATTACAGTTATATCACCCTCGAATTAGTGCCGATGTTGGTTTTTTCGGGACGTTTATCCTTGCCAAAGCGGATGTCGCGGTGAACTCGCATCAACGAGCCCCCCACCTTCTTGAGCAGTGCCAGGAATCCCGGCATGGTTACTGCCGTTTGGCGAGCCAGCGCCAGACGATGCCATCGGCGCGGCTCTCGCCGGTGATGGAGTAACGCAGCATGTTGTGATTTTGTAGCGTCCACTCCATCAGTTCTGATGCGCTATGGCGGCCACAAAAGAGTATCTGATCGCCGTGCTCGAGTTTGTCTTCCACCTGGGGGAGAAGGGCGAGCTCATCGCCACGTTTGAGCAGTAGCGGCAATGCGCTGAGTTGATGGCCAAATTTACGTGGGTCAGAGGTGAGGTGGCCGATACGCAGATCTTCACCATCATTGAGTGCTGCAACGATGGCGGGGGCGGTTTCAGTATCGATGTTGATCGTCCAGATGTCCGGAGCTTTATTATTAACGATGATGCGTAGCAGGGCGGTCAGTTCTTTGGCCCAGTCATTGTTGTGACGGCGTGCTAGGCGCAAGAAGTCACTCAACAGGGGCGCGGTTAGGAGTGCCTGAATCTTGAGTGAGATGATGGCGCTATGCTGCATGACTTGATCGATGTTGGCGGCAGCGAAGATGACGCTATTGTTGCGCCGATTCTGGCGTGCCACGGTGTAGAGGTCGGGGTTAATCGCCTTGGCGGTCATCATGATCGAAAGGTTGTTGGCATCATCATCGGTGCCGGCGACGATACCCACCGCCTTGTCGATGCTGGCGGCACGTAGGGTGACGGCCTCAGTGCCACGCCCTTTGATACAGGTCCCTTCACAACCGGTTTTTATCGGATCGGCCTCAATGATGGTGGTGGAGATTCCTTCAAACTTGAGGAACTTTTCCACCGCTTTGCCGAAACGGCCGTAACCGCAGATGATCCACGTGCCATGTGGAGGGTCTTTACAATCGATCAATGGGGTGTACGGCGGCTGGGTTAGCCATTCGAAGATCAGGTGCATCTCGGGCGAGTGGAGGGAGATGGCCAGCTGTTCGGCAAACGCCTCAAAGGGATTGATGATGTAGTCAGTGCCAAAGGAGGCCATGTTGGCCTGGGTATCCTTGGTCTCGGCACGGCAGATCACCGGCAGTTTAGGGTTGAGGAGTTTGCTGGTAATGGCTACTTCAAGATTGCTGTGGTCACTGTTGGTCAAGGCCAGTATGCCGACGCAGTAAGGAGAGTCGAGTCCGGCGGTACGGAGAATATGCGGATCTCCAGCGTCGGCACAGAGCCCAGGTATGTAGATGCGCAATTCATCGAGCAGCAGCTTATCGACACGCTCCTGGCGGATATCAATAGCCACCACTTGAGTGCCGTGCTGGACCAATGATTTGACTACCTGATTGCCGGTGTCACCATAACCACAGACAATATAAAACGGTTGACGCAGACGGCGAACACTTCGCGCAAAGCGATTTTCGGTGATAGTTCGTTTCAGGGCCGGGTCTTGCGCCAGCGTCAGGATGATGCCAATGGCGTAGAGCCAAGCGATGACGGTGAGGTA
>JAYUTP010000273.1:0-2227 GCA_043755075.1 Tenderia sp. (SeqCode) | reverse complement strand
ATTCCCGCCATGAGCGAGGCCGTCGATGATGCCGCACAACGTTTCATTCATCTCATCGATGCCCTCTACGATCACAACGTCAACATCATCATCAGCGCCGCCGTCCCGCTCGGCCAGCTCTACCATGGTCGTCGCCACCAATTCGCCTTTCAACGCACCATCAGCCGTCTGCAGGAGATGAGCAGCAGCCGTTATTACAATCAGCCGCATCGGTCGTAAACTTTATAGGCTAAGTTCGATTTCGGGGATTAATGGGGCCCATATGAAAAGCGGCGTCTACTTTATGCAAGCAGACGCCGTTATCTCATCATGCAGTGGATGAAACTATTTTTGCTTGATCTCGATCTTCGCCTTGGCACGCAACGCTTTGATGTAATCATGGAACTGTTGCGTTATCAGTGAGTTGCGAATTTGTTCCTCAACCTGCGCCAGTGGCGGCAACGCCAGATCACGACGGTCATCGAGCTTGATAATATGCCAACCAAAGCTAGTGTGTACCGGGTTTTTGGTATGTTCACCTTGCTTCAGTGCCGCAACGGCATCAGCAAACGCTGGCTCCATCTGATCTGCGGTAAACCAACCTAAACCCCCTCCCGCCTTGCCAGCGTCATCAATGGATTTTTCACGGGCAAGATCATCAAACTTGGCTCCGCCAGCCAATGCCGTCAGGATCTCCCGAGCGGCGTTTTCATTCGCGACCATAATGTTACTGGCGCTGTACTCGTACTTCGGCATCTCGCTGAGGATGCGCGCATATTCAGCCTTAATTTCAGCGGCAGTGGGTGGCTTGGTTGTGGCAATCACCTTGCGCGCAGTGTAGGAGGCCAGCTGATTTTTTTTAACCGACTCCATCGCGGCGACAAACTCGGCATCCTTATCAAGCTTTTTGTTGATCCCGTCAGCGTGGATCAACTCGATATTGACCAGCTCCTGGAGCGCCTCTTCGCGCTTGGCCTGGTGACCATTACCTTGACTGGCGTAGCGGTTAAATTCAGCTTCGGTGATCTTTTTGCCATTAACAACAGCAAGCACATCACTGTCGGCAGCCAATGCGGGCTGGCCAAACAGCAGGCCTAAGCTGATCACTATCGGTAGCAACCGTGCATCTCTTTTCATCATATTTCCTTTTGGTTGGTATGTGGCAGCACTAGACGTAATCCAACCGTTTTCTACCACAAACCACTCGACAGCGATATGGGCTCTGTTCTGTTATGCCAAGTCCAATGTGACAGATTCGTGATTTTCACGTGACTCCACCGTGAATTGCAACACCCACAATCAGTCGTGGCTTCGGTCACTCACTTTAACAACTCACGAGGGGATTATCATGAGAAAGTCTGTTATCACTGCCGCACTGCTAGCAGCGACTGCCTTTACCGCTACCGCAGTTTCCGCACAGGAACTGCGGGTCAAGATCACCAATCTCACCAGCGGCATCTATTTCACCCCGCTGCTGGTAGCCGCGCACAACAGCAGCACCGATCTATTTGAGCCGGGCATGGCCGCCTCTATGCATTTGCGTATGATGGCCGAGGGTGGCGACATCAGCGGTCTGGTGAGTGATGTTGCCAATGCCGGTGCCAACTATGCTGCCAATCCTGCCGCTGGCCTACTGGCCCCTGGTGCCAGCACCATGGCCATGATCAGCACCAAGAATAATTATCTCTCGATCGTAGCGATGCTACTGCCGACCAACGATGGTTTTGTTGGCGCTGATAGCCTGGCCATTCCTAAAAAACCCGGCACCTACACTTACTATCTTAACGGTTATGACGCTGGCACTGAAGACAACAACGAGGTGATCAATGGCGGCGGCATGTCTGGCATACTGGGAATCCCAGCCGCCCCCGGTGGCACGGGTGGTAGCGGCGCAACAGGGGTAATGACCATGAGTCACAACCACACCGTTCATATCCATCCCGGCATTGTCGGCGATATGGATCCCATGGGCGGCATCAGCGACCTAAACCCGGCGGTCCATCGCTGGTTGAACCCGGTGGCCAAGGTTGAAATCATCGTCGGTAAAAAAATGAAAGGTTCTGATCGCGACGACGACTAACTGAAATTGTGAGGTTATGCACCTCCTTAACATACCTCTCTCCCTCAGCCATATATTAAGGTGGAGAGAGGTTTTTCGTTTAGCCAGGATAATAGCTATGACTCGTCGCGTACTAATCATTGAAGACAATGCCGACATCGCCCGGCTGGTGCAACTTCATCTGCGCGA
>JAYUTP010000272.1:0-3547 GCA_043755075.1 Tenderia sp. (SeqCode) | reverse complement strand
TCGACAATCTTTTTGACGATTGCCAGCCCTAATCCATCGCCTTTGGGCTTGGTACTGATATAGGGTTCAAATATCTTATCCAGCAACCCCTCAGGGATGCCGGGACCGTTATCGGTGAAACTCAGCTCCACTTGCGGGGCCTCGCCAGCAAGCCGTCGGGTTTCTACCTTAATGCGAACCTCAGCCTCACCCTCACCCTCAACCGCCTCAAGCGCATTTTTGATTAGGTTGTGGATCAATTGGCGAATGCTGCCGCTGTCAGCGCTGATCTGGCCGAGCTGAGGATCGAGATTGACCTCCAGCAACAACGACCGAGGCGAGCTACGGTAGAGTTCCAGCACCTCGTTGACTAGGGCATTGAGATCAAACGGGCGCAGCTCCAGCTGCGGCGCGCGGGCGTACTCGGCAAAGGCATTGACCAGCTCCTTCATGTTCTCCACCTGCTGGACGATGGTATGGGTGGCGCGATCGAGCAGCTGCGACTCCTCTTCGCTCATGGTCGGCAGGTATTTATGCCGCAACCGTTCGGCAGAGAGGCGGATTGGCGTCAGCGGGTTTTTGATCTCGTGAGCAATACGCCGCGCCACCTCACCCCAAGCGGCATCGCGCTGGGCCTGTAGCAGGGCCGTCACATCGTCGAACACCACCACGTAACCGGCATCCGGCTGCTGCTCCGCCAGGGCGTTGGGCAAGTGAACCCCGCGACACATCAGACTCTGTCGGCCCGTAGCGCCATACAGCACCACCTGCTCCTGCCACCCCTCCCGCCCCGCGCCGATCTGGGTCAGCAACATCTCGACAAAGGCCTGCAGGTGCTCGTGGGCTCGGCTGATCTCAGTCAGCGCGGCATCGATGGAACTCTTCAACTCCACCCCGAGGATCTGCTCGGCCGCCGCATTGGCGGTGAGCAACTGGCCTTCGCCATTGAAAGTAATGACCCCCGAGGAGAGGTGGCCGAGTACCGTCTCCAGATAGCCTTTCTGGCTCTCCAGACGCTGGCGACTGCGTTCCGCCTCCTCGCGCACCATGGCGATGCGCAACATCATGGTGTTGAAGGATTTAACCAAAAAGCCCAACTCATCCGTGGCGGCGACCGTGGTCGGCAGCTGACGGTGGTAATCTCCGGCGGCGACCGAGCGGGTGCCGATCGCCAGCACCCGAATGGGGGCCACCAACCGCCGCGCCAGATAAAAGGCGACCCAGATGGCGGTGAACATGCTCAGCAACAGGACCAGAGAGAGTGTCAGGGTAAAGCTGAATTTGAGCGGGCCGCTGAAAAAGGCCAACCGTTCATACTGGCTGGAAGCGCGCTGAACCCGCTCCATCAGCACATCGATACCCGGCGGAACCGGGAACAGCACCTGGAGCAGACGCGGCTCAGTACTGCCGGAGGCGCGCGGCACATTGACCACCAACCGAGCAAAGAGCCCTTCCCCGGCAATCGCTGGTTCCAGAGCGACATAAGCCATCCCCTTCTCTAGCTGCACCAGAATCACCGGATCAATACGGGTAGGAACTAGCTGACCTATATCGGTGCTGCTCAAGCCAAGCGCCGGGCCGTGACGTTGTAGCAGCGCCAGCTCCTGCGCCCCCAGTTGTAGGCGAACCTCACTGAGCAGCGTGGGAAGCCGCTCCGGCGCGGCCCTGGCGACCGTGGTGGCCGCCTGTTCGCTCTGCCGCAGCATGTCGCGCAACCGCCAGTCGAGAGTGGTGCGGCTCAGTTCCAGGGCATCACTCATCGCCTGCTCGAGACGCACATCAAACCAACTATCGATACCATGGCGGATGAAGCCGAGTGAGAAGTAGTAAAGCACCGAGACGGGCGTCACCGCCAACGCCACAAATATCACCACCAACCGCAACGTCAGGCGCGAGCCAGTGGCACGATTACGGTACTGGCGCACCAACCGCCCCAGATTGACGGCGATCAATCCCACCAGTAATAGCAACACCAGACCATTAATAATCAGCAAGGGGAAGTAGATACGGCTGAACTGCTCCGAGTTTTCGGTAGCGCCACCCAGCAGATAAAGCGACCCAAGCAACAGCACCAACATCAGCACAATTGGCGTCCTGCCCGAAAAGAGCCTTTTCAACGCAGTTGTAACGGCCATTGATACCACTCGCTCTGCAGATCCCACTCCGAAGAGACGTAGCTCATCAAGCGCAAGGGAACCGGCAGCTGTTCACTATCGATAGTGATGCGCAGTCGCGCCACATACTCCTTGTCATCCCTTAACAGGCGACGGTCCAGAAATGGAAACTTGCTGAGACTGCCCAACACCGCCTTGACGGCGCTGAAGCTGGAAAGCCGGAACTGGGTGTCGGTATTGCGGTTATGCAGCAGATACTGTTTGGTCAGGGCGTTAAAAGAGAGGCTGTAGCGCTGTTCAACGTGGGCGATGGTTTTGGACCAGAGATAATTGCGCTGTTGCAGCGCCTCAATATCAATCAGCAACGGCAGCACCACGCCATTATGAAGTGCCTCCTCCAACGTGGTGCCAAAACGGAGCGCAAAGATGGCGTCCAAGCGGACTACTCCCTCGATATCACGGACCGAAGCCGACAGCACGGCAAAACCGGGCGACTGATGCTCCTCCGTATCATTCGCGCCATCTGCGGCGTAGGCCCACGGTGCCACCAACCACAGCAGCAGGGCAAATAGTGACGAGGCGCTTTTGATCTGGCGTAGTGTCATGGAGCGACCAGTGGGCTCCCCTTGCGCAAACAGGCGTAATAGAACCCATCCATGCCCGCCTGCCCGGGCAGGATCTGACGGCCGATGGCTTGGGCCATCCCCCATTGAGCGCTTATTGGTTCTTCGTGAGCATCGCCCTGATCACGGCAGAAGGAGAGCAACTGGCGCACATTCTCCTGTGGCAACACCGAGCACGTAATGTAAAGCAGCACGCCGCCCGGTTTCAGCAATGGCCAGAGCGCGCGCAGGATCCGCCCCTGCAACTCGGCCAATTGGGTGATGTCCTCGCTGCACCGCAGCAGTTTGATATCGGGGTGGCGACGGATCACGCCCGTGGCGGAGCAGGGGGCATCGAGCATGATCCGATCAAAAAGTTGGCCATCCCACCACTGTTGCGGCTCGGCGGCATCGCCGGTGATGACCGTGGCGCTGAGCTGTAGCCGCTGCAAGTTCTCATGCAGCCGCTCTAAGCGAACCGCATCCTGATCCAGCGCCACCATGTGGACCGTCGGCTGTCGCTCCAGCACATGGGCGGTCTTGCCACCCGGGGCGGCGCAGGCATCGAGGATGCGCTCACCGGGCTGGGCCGCCAGCAGCTCCGCCGCCAGCTGCGCCGCCGAATCCTGCACCGAGACCTTGCCTTCGGCAAAACCAGGCAGTGATTCCACATCCACCGCCCGCGTCAAAATCAGGCCATCTTCACTATAAAGCGTTGGTTCAGATTCAATCCCGTTCGCCAATAATTGCTGATGATAATCATCACGCCGCGCCTTGGCGTGGTTGATGCGCAACACCCGCGGCGGATACTGATTGTTGGCCTCCAGAACCGTCTGCCACTGTTCCGGGTAA
>JAYUTP010000271.1:0-7411 GCA_043755075.1 Tenderia sp. (SeqCode) | reverse complement strand
AACGATCACGGTCAACTGGCCAATGGTTACAGCACCAGTACCGAACGACCGAGAACCTTTGATACCAGCCCCAACTGGAGCAGCATCGCCACGGGTTACCATCATAGCTGCGGCCTGAAGGGCAGCGCCGCCCCCTACACGCTCTGGTGCGGCGGCTTCAACAACTACGGCCAGATCGGCATTGCCTCCACCAGCAATCAGGCAACCCTGGTGCAAATCAGGGCCAACAACGGCACCATCATCACTGGCTGGCAAAGCCTTAGCGTCGGCCCCAACCACAGCTGCGCCGTCGCGATCAATGGTGCCAACCGGTCGCTCTTCTGCTGGGGCAATAACAACCGTGGTCAACTGGCTGACAGCGTCACCCTCGGCAACGTTCCCCAGCACTGGTGGCCCAATAGCACTACCCAGATAGTCGTGGGAATGGAGGACTGGAGCATGGTCGCGGCAGGCACCAACAACAGCTGCGGCATCAAAGGCGTGAACGAACTCTGGTGCTGGGGCGACAACAGCGCTGGACAGATAGCCAATGGCACCATCAACCTGCCCAGCGACCCTCCCTTCGCCCCCACCAAGATCAACGGCAGCTGGCTGACGGTCAGCGTCGGTGGCGCAGAGAGTGGCGGTGGCCATATCTGCGCCATCAAGACCGATGGCACACTCTGGTGCTGGGGTAAAAATGACAAGTCACAGCTGGGCAACATAACCACTGCCCCAGCCCCGACTAACCTGGCCACGCCCAACCAGGTCAACAACGACACCAACTGGATTGCCGTTAAGGCCGGGGAACGCCACAGCTGCGCCCTCAAGAGCGACTCAACCCTCTGGTGCTGGGGAGACAATAGCCGCGGTCAAACGGCGGCACCACAAGTGACTATCACTGACCCGAACGATGCCACCAAAACCATCACCATCTACCCGCCCACAGTCACCGCCCCCGTCCGTGAGAGCGCTAACTACCGCTGGCTCAATTTCGGCACCGGCAGCAACTTCAGCTGCGCCGTTCGTGACGACCGCACCCTCTGGTGCTGGGGTGACAACCTCTACAAACAACTCACCAGCGAGATTACGGGGCCGGAGATATTCATCCCCAGACAGGCCCATAGTAGCCCCGAATGGTTGCAAGTAACCCTAGGACAGCGCCACGGCTGCGCTATTCGTGAAAACGCCGAGACCTTCAGCCGCTCCGCGCTCTGCTGGGGAGAAGGGGCCGCACACCAATATGGCAATGGCAACGCCTGGAAGATCACCCCACAACCATTGTCGCTGGAATAGGGCTCCCCACATAAATTATCCGAGCAGTATTGGGGCGCGACCACTCACCGCGAAATGGCGGTCCGAGACCTGTTCCACCCTCAACCACCCCAGCCCAGCCTGCAACACCTGCGCTTGCACCTCATCAAGGCGGTAGGCCGCCAGCAGCGAGTTATAAAAATCGTGCTGCAGCGCCGTGGGCTCATCTCCCGCATTTTCCGCCACCAGACGGCGCGCCGCAGCTACGCTCGCGGGGCGCAGCAGGTCCATTACAAAGAGCTGAGTGCCCGGCCGAAGATGAGACTGAATGCAGTGCCACAGCACCATTGGATCATGCAGATGGTGCAGCAGGCTGTTACTGATAATGACGTCATAACAAGGGGCCAGCCCGTGAACATCGGGCAAGTGGCGCTGCCATAGATTGATCCTGCCACTTACCCCCTGTTGTTGCACGCGGACCGCCGCCAGCTGCAACATGGCGGGGGCACCATCCAACGCGTCGATCACTGCATTAGGATAATGGCGGGCAAAGCGGCAGGTGATATCGCCAGGGCCGCAACCCAAATCCAGCACCAGCGCCGACGCTAGCCCTGCCACCGCATCGCCAAAGCGTTCATGGAACAGCGCCATGAACTGGCTGTGCGGGGCATCAAAATCAGCCTGAGCGTAAGCCTGCGCCTGCTCAGGATCATCCATCAGCTCCGGTTCAGGTTGCCGCTGCATCACCAATCAGCGCAGCAGCGACTCGTGGGCAAACAGATCATCAATCGATTCACGGCGACGAACAAGCTGGGAGTGAGCGCCATCGACCATAACCTCCGCTACGCGCGGCCGCGAGTTGTAGTTGGAACTCATGGAGAAGCCATAGGCGCCCGCACCACGCACCGCCAGCAGATCACCGGCGCTGATCGCTAGTGCGCGCTCCTTGCCGAGGAAATCGCCGGTCTCACACACCGGGCCGACGACGTCGTACTCCTGTACCGCCACATCCTGGCGTGAATTGACGGCGACGATATCCATCCACGCCGAATAAAGCACGGGACGCAGCAGATCATTCATCGCCGCATCGACGATGGCGAAATTTTTATCACCACTGCGCTTGATGTGTTCGACCTGCGTCACCAGAATACCGGCGTTACCGACGATGGCGCGCCCCGGCTCCACCAGCAGCTGCAAGTTGGCGTTGTTAATGCGCTGTTTAATGGCGGCACCATACTCCGCAGGTGCCGGCGGCGTCTCGCCTTTGTAACAAATCCCCAGGCCGCCACCAATATCGAGATGGGCGAGTTGAATACCGTCAAGGCGCAGCTCTTCAATCAACAGCAATACACGGTCGAGGGCATCGACAAACGGCGCCACCTGGGTCAGCTGCGAACCGATGTGGCAATCAACGCCCGTGATGAGAATGTTACTCATCGCCGCCGCCTGACGATAGACCGCAGGCGCCTGTTCAATGGCGATACCAAACTTGTTCTCTTTGAGCCCGGTGGAGATGTAAGGGTGGGTCTGGGCATCAACATCGGGATTGACGCGCACCGAGACCGGCGCCTGCACCCCCATCTGCGCCGCCACCGCGTTGAGGCGTTCTAGCTCTGGCAATGACTCAACGTTGAAACATTTAATGCCCAGCTCCAGCGCCCGGCGCATCTCATCGGCGCGCTTGGCGACACCGGAGAAGACCACCTTGGCCGGATCACCACCGGCCTTGATGACACGCTCCAGTTCACCGACAGAGACAATGTCAAAACCGGAGCCTAAACGCGCCATCAGATTCAACACGGCGATATTGGAGTTGGCCTTCACCGCATAACAGACCAGATGGTTCTGCCCCGCCAGGGCATCATCAAAAGCGTGCCAGTGGCGCTCGATGGTGGCGCGGGAGTAAATATAACAGGGGCTGCCGTACTGCTGCGCCAGCTGGCTTACGGCAACATCTTCAGCAAAGAGCTGGCCATCACGAAATTCAAAGTAATCCATCAGTCACACCATCAAGTTTGTTGCAGCGGTTGCGACACCGCCGTCTGATTCTTGGGAAAATAGAGATCCTCTTTCTGGCCACACCCGGCCACCAGCAGCAGACACAACGCCAGACACACACCTGTCGCCCGCGAACACATACACTGTTTATTCATACTTGTAGATTCCCCCTTATCCAGGGTAAAAAAGCTCACCACCACAGCAGCAAAAAACTCCTACGGGAGTGGATTTCAGAAAGAGTGTGGCAGAATTATCCCAGAATTAAGCAGTGGCGATCAAAGAGAATCAATCATTGTTAATTAGTGCCATCAATAGCCTGAAGCGCCTCATTAAGTTTGAACTCAATATTTCGTTTATAACTAAGAAAATCAGCGGTCAGCACCCGACTGCTGGAATATTCGCCAAGCATGCCCGGGGGCAGATCAAGGTCAGTGATAAAAATTGGGTAGCGCTGCCCTCCCTGACGCTGCTTTACGACGTAGCCTGCCACTATTTTAAAGAGGTCGCCACCGTATTCAATTGATGAAAACTCTTGTTCTTCACAGTAGATAGTGAAAGCTGAACGGTTTTCGTCATCCTGGGCGGCAATCACCTGAACATTGAAATAACCACGCCGCTCAAAGGCCATGCTCGCCTCACGCGGAATAATTTTTGCCTCGCCATGATGGTCACGACTGATCTGACAATATTCAACCTCGACCGCGTTGACTAAATCCCCCCCTAGCCCCGCCAACTGATAGTACTGACGCTGCAACACCGAATCAAAGAAACGGCGAAAATGGCCCAGCAACAGCTCACCATCAAAAAAGCTGGCCTCCTGGTAGAAGAGCGCGCCATTCTCGTCAATCACGTAGACATCGGCCATTTTGCCATTCTCGCGGTAGAAAAACTGCACCACATCAAGTTTATTGGCTTTAAAGATCAGCGGCAACAGCGTCTCTTGCAGGGCGTGGCGGTCAATCACTACTGGGCTAAAATTCTGCCGCCCTTTGCCCAAATAACGCAGCAGCTCGGCATAATTGGG
Organism: Tenderia sp. (SeqCode); assembly: GCA_043755075.1. Taxonomy (GTDB): domain Bacteria; phylum Pseudomonadota; class Gammaproteobacteria; order Tenderiales; family Tenderiaceae; genus JAKFXL01. Next base: position 3,156 of record JAYUTP010000271.1, on the reverse strand, counting down.
TAGCGCCTGATGGCGCAAGGTGTCCTCATCAAAGAAGAGGACATAATAGGCGCGTTCCACATGCATGATGTAACGACTATTGAGACGCTCCGGCGCGCCATAAAAACACTCCACCAGGTCAGCGCACAGCCGCTCGACCCGCTGTTGTATCGTAGTCCGATGACTCGATGATAAACACATCACCTTAGGCACGGGCGGAGGCGTGCCCTTGGAAGGCGGCATCAGCTTGAAGTAACTGCTGAGACAACCAAAGATATTATCCATCCCCTCGTAGTGATGGGTGACCAGCTCTTTCCAGCTGTTCAGAATCATAATGTCAAAGCTCATCACCATATTTTCGTACATGCCGCCATAACTGAAGGCATCGGTACGACTGCTGGAAAGATGCTGTCCACTGCGCCGCTGTCCCGACAGCGCATCACGACCAAGATTCACCACAATCACCGCCTGAAGCACGCGCACCGCACGGCCCAAGTCCTCAACGCTGGTCTCCAGCACCCGTTTCGCTGGCAGCTCACGTTCCATTTCACGGATAAACTCCGCAACCTCAGAAACAACAAGCGCGCTGTCGTAACGAATCACTTTAATAATCGTGGTTGCCGCGAGCAAGCCATTAAAATAACCCCACGCCAACAGCTCGACCACGTGACGGCTACGCTTAAGGGCGATCATACTGGCAAGATCATTAGTTTCACTCTCGGCATTCTCTGTCAGCAACGCCCAGCCACCATTGCGACCATCCTGACGAATTTGATAGAGCGTTAAAACACTCTCACGCACATTATCCGAGATGCCACGATTAACGATCTCCACTTTGCCAACCTTGCGTTCAAAGGCAGCGTAAAGTTTGCGCCCCAAGGCATTGAGATCATATTTATTGATGGCCGAAAGCTGGGTGTAATTGCGGCCAAAATCAGAGAGAAATTGGTAGGTATAAGTAAGCTCTTTAACGAGCGTGCCGCGTTCCTTTAGCACCTGCCGAATCTTCCAGCCGCCTCGCTCATCCAGCAGCATCAGATGCTCACACTCCCAACCCCAAGCATTGGTCAATGCTCGCAACAGATCGCGACGCCAATCGTAACGAGCGGGGTCAGGCTGACCCAGTTTCTGGTTGGCCTTGAAATAAAAACAACGCCGCACCAGTTCCAGACGCTCAGGTTCATCACGCTCGAGCAGATACTCCTCCAGGCGACGATAGAGCATCATGTAAGGATCAAGCCGATCGAGATCAAATTCGCCCTCGTAGATCGATTTTTTAAACCGCAGGCAGAGCAGATCGATATCGGGATAACCCGCCGCATAGACCTCCATCAACAGCAGCTTCAGTACCGACTTGTAAGGCGAGTCGATCCCCTTAAATAGCTGCCACAACGCCGCGCCAAAAAACTCTTCCGCAGGAATGGTTGGGATGCCACCAAAATCAACAACATCACCTTCACTGACAATCCGGCGGCTATAAAGATCTTGCAGGTAGACATCGTAATTGCCTTCCTCCTCCACCGGCACCAGCCACCACGCCGGATAACGCCCGGCCAATAACAGACTGGTACGATAAAACTCCTCTAGCAACAAATAGTACTGCGCCGTGCCACTGCTTTCGGAGGAGAGATCAACAATCTTTCCGCCTTTAAAACCCGCCGCATCCATCAGAAAAAAATGCACCTCCAACCCCTGTGCATCGGCCCATACCTCAATGGCCGTCGCCTTGTTTTGGAGTTCACCCAGTTCACTTGCACTCATGCCATGCTGGTGGCAAAGCCAAATATCAAAATCACTTTTTTTGGAATAGGCCACCGTGCCGCTACTGCCCATAAGGAACATTGAGAGAATGTCATAGCGAGCCAATGCCCTATTCTTATATTCAAAACGGCTGATGTACCGACTGGCGGCAGCAAGCGCACGCTCTGAGGGCACGTAATCACAGATTCCGAAAGGAACTGACGTCGACACATAACCCGGCAGACGCGGATGATTGACATGAAAGAGCATCGGCAAAAAACCGAGGAAATCACGCTGATTAGTGCGCATACAATCCTCGGCACGACGCAGACGCTCCCGGTTCAACGCCAGGAAACGCTTTTTGATCGCCTCTACATCAACAAATTGACTCTTCTTGGGTTCGTTTTTTAACATGCTTTTCCCCGCCATCAACTTATCGGCCAGCCCCAACCCAAACTAAAGAACCCGCACACAGAAAGCCAACTGCCACAAACCTTGGAGCTCTTACGCTGAAGAGCACAAACAAAAACATCAACTATTTAAGTTAGTTAGCATTGCCACCAGGGCAACAGAACCTCTCGTCTCATGAAAGCTGCAACTCCGCCGATAGTAGTGCCACCCTCGTATGAGGATACAATCACTGCGTCGACGTGTAATATCTAAAGACAGACAGGGTGGAATGGTTGCCATTCCATTAACGGTCGCCATTCATATTCACTGGCAAACTATATTAGGCTCGGGAGACTTACAGACGATGAAACAGATAACCTTGGCGACAGTTCAAGACGCTCTTCAGTCGGCCCCTATCGGCATCCTATTACTGGATGAGACGGGAACTATCCAGTGGCACAACAACACCCTACCGCAAATGCTCGGCATTGATACGCCGCTCATCGGAAAAACACCGACCATGCTCAAAGATGAGCAACGTGCCATTCTGATTGATCCTCCCGAGACCATGCTATTACAAAAAAATAATAAGCCGTGCTGGTTACGCTGCAATCGCCAGCAAATCGACGCGCACAACAGCATCCACTTCTACCTCGACATCAGCGCCGAACAGCAACTGCGTCAGGAACGTGACCAGCTGGCCGCGGATCTGCAACAGCTCACCACTCGTGATCCAATCACCGGCCTACCCAACCGCCACGCCCTGCTACAAGGGCTGGAACCGTTGGTCTCGCGCAGCCGTCGTTACAGCAATCCACTCTCGCTGATCAAGCTTCACACCACGATTATGGACAATGACACGCCCACCACAGAACAACTGGAGGCCAGCTGGATGGTGATGGCGCAGCTCCTGAAAGATCAGATGCGCTGGGCCGACATCATTGGCCGTTATGATGGCTCCGACTTCCTGCTGATTCTGCCAGAGACCACCGAAGAAGCGGCACGCCAGCTGGCGGAAAAACTCTGCACACTAATAAACGAACAAAC
>JAYUTP010000270.1:0-3457 GCA_043755075.1 Tenderia sp. (SeqCode) | reverse complement strand
CTGTTTGTCCCCGCGTGCGCTGCACGATCTCGGCGAGTTCCTCAAGCAGCGTTGGGAACTCACTGCATACCTCGCGTTTGGGATCGTAATTACAAATATCGGGGGGTGTGCCTTGCACAAGAAAGACCCGCTGCCCTGAGATCGGAACGATCAAAATTGTCTCGAAGCCAAGCCCGCCGTGACCTTCCACGCCGCCGATGCCCGATATCAGCATTTGCTGGAGGGATATCTCTGTCTTTCCCGGCTTGCGGGTGATTCTTGGGCGGAGTTCTGTTTCTAATCCCATCAGGTTGAGCTGCGCCTTGTCACCCTCTGTGCCTAAAGCTGCCCTGAATCTTTCCGCTTGAATGCCCCCATATCGCTCGTTCAGCACAGCATTTTTCTTACATTCTCCTACGGTGATAAAATTATCAATTACGCTCGATGCAGGTCTGTGCAGCTTATAGCTTGTGCTGTAATCACAGTCGAGCCTCTCCGCCATTCCTGTGCGTGAGTAGTGCACGAAACCTGATTCCGGAGGTTGTACGACCTCTATTTGCATGTCTGGCCCAGAAAGCCTGTCATAAATGGCGCGTTGTACGTCGGCGGGCAGCGATGTGGCGGCCTCGGCGGGAAAAGTGATTGCCGCCGCAACCAAGGCCGCCGACACTCCCCATCGTCTTATGCGTTCTGGCGCCGTTTCGAACGGCAACCGGTCGTGAGCGGCTCGCGATACCATGAACGGCTGAATGAAAACGGTGTTTTTTTGCTTCATATCATTCCTCGTAAAAAGAGTCCGCGTCGGTGTTTCCGCGCGTGCTGTCACATTTCATCAATGCGCCACACCCCGTCTTTGTCTTTGATCAGATAAACGAAAAATAGGCGCGATGTGCCGTTGTCGTTGCGTGTGATTGCATACTCGCCAATATTCCCGGTGATAGAGATACGTTGGAGCGGTGAATAGGAGGCGATGATTTTGGGGAGCTGTGGTGTGAGCGCGGTGAACACGGGCTGGTATTTGGTCTGTGCTGTGGTGGTCAAGGCGTTCAGTGCTGCGGAGCTGTTTTTGGCGATCAATGCCTCGTTCATGCCTGACCAGATCGCGCTGAACTTTTTGTCCATTTGCTCGGCGTCGTTGACCACAATCGCTACGGTTTCACTGTGGCGGGTGTTTTGGATGTCGGTCAGCGTGAGGCTGGCTTGGTAGGTGCCGGGCAGGGTGTAGGTATAACTAAGCGGAGTGGTGGTATCGGTGGTGGTGAAATCGGTTACGCCATCGCCGTTGAAATCGGCGCTAATCGTCTGAGTGGTTTGGCCGGTATTATTGGCCAGATTGAATACCACCTTGAGCGGGGCGATGCCATTTTCCGGTTCGGCGCTGACCGTGATTGGGCTTGAGCCCTCGCGGGTGAGAGTGATTTGGTCAGTGACAGTGGCGCCCTCCTGTGTAGAGAGGGTGGCGGTAAGTGTGTTGAGGCCAGGGATGAGCGGGACGTGATTGGTGTAAAAGCGGTTGCCCTCGATGCTGGCGACAACACCATTGACTGTTATCCCGGTATTGGCGCTTCCCCGGAATGTGCCGCTGACGAGGGTGCGGTCACTTTGCAGTGTGGTGCCGGAAACCGGGTTATCGATAGCTACGTTTTCCCCCGGGTTATCGATATCTACATCTTCCTTCGGGCTATCGATATCTCCGTCTTTCCCGCAACCCGCAAGAGCTATGATTGCAGATAAGACCAATACCTGCATGCTGGTATGTGTTGTTGTCATCTGTAACATTGTCCATGATGTAGCTGGGTTGTGATGGTGGATGAAATGTATTTGATGGTCAAGAGCTCTTGGAACAGGATTTTCGTCAGTGATCGGTCGTCAAGATACGCCCTGCAGGAATTCTGGATAAGCTCCTCCAAGATCAAGGAATTATATTGCCTACCTGCGGCAGGCCTATGATGGAGATACCTGTCTAGGGTGTTGGGAAGGGGTGGGGTTTGAGTGCAATTGCCTTGGCTTTTTGTACCGATAAGCGTTGACCCCCCGGGGAGTTGTCTTTATACTTCGCGGCGTCCGTAGTGGGGGGGGTTTGCGTAAGTCGTGTAATGATGAGCGGCATACTAAGAAAAACAACAACAGCAAACCTCTCATGGCAATACATCGTGAATCGCGAAATCTACTGCTGATACAGCTGGTTATAGCAGTTGTAACCGCCGTAGCGGCGGGCGCTTTGTACGGCAAGCCTTGGGCGACAGCCTCGCTTTATGGTGGATTGATCGCGGCAGCCAATACGCTGCTACAGCTCTGGCATATGCGACGTGCCGAAAGAATAGCAAAGGAAGATGCCGAACGCATCCTGCGGATTGTGTACCGCTGTGCTGCGGAGCGGACTTTCTCAACAATCGCCCTGCTCCTGATAGGGCTGGTTACGCTGAAGCTCGAGCCACTTGCTCTTTTGGTGGGGTTTCTGGCAGGCCAAGCAGCGGTTGTGCTGACAAAATATTTGTTAAAATTTAATGTGGATCAATAACGATGGCCAGTGAAACTGAAGCACTTACATCCTCCGCTTATATAAAGCACCATTTAACCAATCTCACTTACGGCCAGCAGGCTGACGGTAGCTGGGGTCTGGCCGCCAGTGCTGAAGAGGCTGCGCAGATGGGTTTTTGGGCCATCCATGTCGATACAATGTTCTTTTCATTGGGGCTGGGTGCTCTCTTCCTGTTCTTCTTCAGTCGCGTCGCCAAGAACGTCACCTCGGGTGTCCCAGGTGGTATGCAAAATTTTGCCGAGTGGATCGTTGAGTTTGTTGATACCAGCGTCCGCGGTTCATTCACTGGCAGAAACAATATGGTCGCACCCATGGCGTTGAGTGTGTTCTGCTGGATACTGTTGATGAATCTGATGGATTTGGTTCCCATCGATTGGTTGCCCGTGTTGGCGGGCGCATTTGGAATCGATTTCCTCAAGGTTGTTCCTACCACGGACCCTAATGCTACCTTCGGTATGGCTTTGGGCGTCTTCTGGTTGATTCTTTACTACAGCGTCAAAAATAAGGGTGTTGGTGGTTTTGTCGTTGAACTGACCCTGCAGCCCTTCGGCAAATTTGGTCTGCCAGTCAATATTTTACTCGAAGGCGTTTCGCTAATTGCCAAACCGATCTCTCTGGCGCTGCGGCTTTTCGGTAACCTCTATGCTGGCGAGATGATCTTCATCCTGATTGCTGTCATGTTCAGTGCCAGTGCGGTACTGGCCGGCTTTGGTGTGCTGCTGCAACTGGGTTGGGCGATATTTCATATTCTGATTGTACTGCTGCAGGCATTCATCTTTATGACGCTGACCATCGTTTATATGGATATGGCACACCAGAAACACCACTGATTTTTACTTAACTTACTTTTAACTTTTAACTTTTAGTAGATAGGAGAAGACAATGGAACAAGCACTACTGTATATCGCTGGCGCAATCATGTTGGGTTTGGGTGCA
>JAYUTP010000269.1:0-10732 GCA_043755075.1 Tenderia sp. (SeqCode) | reverse complement strand
CGCAGACTGCATGACTCATGCACGGCGACGCGCTGCTGCAATGGCTTGAATTTGATTGATTCTGGCCAGTCGGCCTGGGCGAGGAAGGTGTTAATGTCGCAGTTATTTAGCGCCGCCCCAACGCTACGTGGATACTCTTTGATGTGGCTGCCGCAACCGGTGGCGCAACTGATGACGGCTTGGATATCCAGTGCGCCAAAGGCGGTGAGGTTCTGCTTGGCCAGTTGCCGGGCTTGTGCCGTGTCGCCGCTGTGTTGATGCAGGGCGCCGCAGCAGTTCTGGTTGCCAGGCACATGGACGCCGTAGCCACAGGCGTTGAGCAGGGTAATGGCTGAGTCGAGCGTGGCTTGGTCAAACATGTCGCCAAAGCAGCCAAGGAAGAGCGCAACATCGCCTCGGTGGTCGCCGTTGGCGGGATAGTAAGGCTGCCAGCCGTGGGGGCGCTTGATGTTCGGGGCAAGCTGCTCAAAGCGCTCCAGTCCCAATATTTTGGTAATGCCGAGGTTGCGCCCCAGCGTGCGCAAGCCGGTTTTGTCAGTGAGCCATAGCAAAATGGCTTCGCGTTTCTGGCGGTCCTTGTCGGTGGCTAACGCGCCAAGATTGATGCGCTGTTCAGCGGCTGGCCGATCCTGTGCCAGCGCCGTGCGGGCACCATCCATAATCTCGCCAAACGGAACGCCGGAGGGGCATTTGGCCTCGCAGGCGCGGCAGAGCAGGCAGCTCTCTAGGTGTCCGCGCAGCGTGTCGTCGGCCTCCAGATGGCCATTGGCCAACGCCTGGATTAGAGAAATGCGGCCACGTGGCGATTCGGCCTCGTTCTGCGTTTTATTGTAGGTGGGGCAGTGGGGTAGGCACAGTCCACACATGACGCAACGGTCGGTTTCGGATTTTATTTTGGGGTCAATGTTCAATGTAGGTCCGATGGTTGCGCATGATGTTGATGATTCCGCTATTATATCGCCTTTCATGGTCAGGGGGCCGTGGCCCACGCGGCGTTATGGAGAAGTTATGCCCTATTTTAAGCATCACGTCTTTTTTTGCACCAACCAGCGTGAGGATGGCTCCGCCTGTTGCCAGAATCATAATGCCCAGGCAATGCGCGAGCATGCCAAGCAGCGAATTAAGAGGCTGGGGTTGAGTGGTAAAGATGGCGTGCGTATTAATGGGGCAGGTTGCCTTGACCGTTGTAGTGAAGGGCCAGTGGTAGTGATCTACCCTGATGAAACCTGGTACACCTATGTGGATCAGGAAGATCTAGACGAAATCATTGACGAGCATCTGGTCAATGGCCGGCCTGTGGAGCGACTGAAGATCTAGTCGCTGAGTTTTTTATCTTGAGTGGGGACTTGTCTGATGGGCGACGCTCGTGTAAGATTCGCCGTCTTTCTGTAAGTGATCCAAAGATTTGGGGTTTACCTGATGAAAACGTTTAGTGCAAAGCCTGCCACCGTCAAGCGCGATTGGTTTATTGTTGACGCCGATGGCAAAACTCTGGGCCGTCTGGCCAGTGAAATTGCGAGCCGCTTGCGTGGCAAGCATAAAGCCGAATACACGCCGCACGTAGATACTGGCGATTACATTGTCGTAGTTAACGCTGAGAAGGTTGCTGTCACCGGCAACAAGCGTACCGACAAGATGTACCATCACCACACGGGTTACGTCGGTAATTTAAAGTCCATCAGCTTCGAAAAGCTGCTTGTCAAAAAGCCTGAGCAGATTCTCGAGGCGGCGGTCAAAGGCATGCTGCCAAAGAATCCGTTGGGCCGCGCAATGCTGCGCAAGCTCAAGGTGTATGCTGGTGCCCAGCACAACCACACTGCCCAGCAGCCGAAGCCGCTGGAAATTTAAACAGAGCAACAGGAATCTGAAGCATGGCAGACATGAATCAATTGAGCACCGGCCGTCGCAAGACCGCATCGGCACGTGTGTATGTTAAGCCAGGTACTGGCAACATCACTGTTAACAAGCTGAGCATTGAGCAGTATTTTCCTCGCGAAACTGCACGCATGATTGTGCGCCAGCCGCTGGAAGCTGCCGAGCTGGTTGATAAGCTTGATGTGTTTGTCACTGTCGCTGGTGGTGGTGCTAGTGGTCAGGCTGGTGCTATTCGTCATGGCTTGGCCCGTGCTCTTGTTGTGCGGGATGAAGAGATGCGCCCAGTCATGCGCCGTTCTGGATTCCTCACTCGCGATGCTCGTGAAGTTGAGCGTAAGAAGATCGGTCTGCACAAAGCGCGCAAACGTCCACAGTTCTCCAAGCGTTAATAGCGCATTTACGTTGTTTTGGATGCCGGGGCATGACAGAATGCCCCGGCATCCGTGTCCTGATTCTTCGTTATTGGATGTCAGGATGGCGTTTTAGCTAACGAGTAACAGCGTCTACAGTTTAGCGTCATTGGGAGATCGTCCAACGGTAGGACTACGGACTCTGACTCCGTCAATCTAGGTTCGAATCCTAGTTTCCCAGCCATATTTTAAAAAAGGCTCGCCACTTAAATGGCGAGCCTTTTTTATTTGCGCATGCCTGCCTCCAAGCACCTTCTATTTTGCAAAAAACATAAAATATCCCCTAAAGTTTTTTCTGTAATTGACGATAGTTGACCAAGCTGCAATTTTAGTGTAGTTTTTTTATAGTTTGTGGCGCTTTTGCCACACATCCTGGGAGTATATTTCATGCAGAAGAAAGTAATTGCTTTAGCGGTAGCGGCTATTATGGCAGCTCCAATGGCGGCGCAGGCAGGGGTTGAGGTTTATGGTAAGGCCCGATTGTCAGTTGGTTTTATTGGCGACGATAACGCTACCACGGGCTCTGATGATAGCTCTCTGGCGGTGACTAGTCATAACTCGCGCTTAGGCTTTAAAGGTTCGGAAGACCTTGGGGGTGGATTGAAGGCGGTGTGGCAGTATGAGCGCGGCATCGACTTGGATAACCAGAAAACTTCAGGTGGTAGTAGCGGCGACACTATCACTGCTCGTAACACCTTTGTTGGTGTTGCAGGTGGCTTCGGTACTGTTATTGCCGGTATTAATGACACTCCGTACAAGACGGCTACGGGAAGTCTAGACCCGTTTGTTGATAGCTACGGCGACTACAATATCGTGATTAGTGCGGCTAACGATATTCGCTTTGATAATGTTATTGCTTATATGTCTCCGGACATGGAAGGCTTCTCTGTCGCTCTGGCTTATGCCTCTGACATCGCTAACGATGATCTGCCCGACACCCTCTCTAATGATGATAAAGATGCTATCAGCATGGCGGGTATGTACAACAATGGCCCGTTGTATGTCAGTCTGGCGTATCAGGCTATCGGAAACGCTGGTGGTGTTGGTGCGGATTCTGATGCTATCAAGCTGGGCGTGGGTTACAAACTGCCAACCAATACTAATCTGGGTTTTGTCTACGAAAGCGTTGGGCAGGATACCACCCCGACCAAGGTTGATCAGAGCAACCTTTACTTCAGTGTCTCTCATCCGGTCATGGCCGATACCAATGTCAAGTTTGCCTATGGCAAGCAGGGTGAGTCCATGAATGGAGCTAATGATGGCGGTAACTTGCTGGCCGTGGGTGTTTCTAAAAACATGACCAAAAATACAGAGTTGTATGCGCTCTATTCGCAGATGGCCAACGATACCAACGGCACTACTGGCTTGAGTACCGGCGGTGGCCCTAAGTCCTTTGCCGACAAGACTGCTAGTGCTTTGGCGGTTGGTGTTAACATGAACTTCTCTTCTATGTAGTAGTGTATGGTTGAGTGAGTTATGAAGACGGGCACCCTAGGGTGCCCGTTTTCGTTGTGGGGGAGAGCAGAAAACATGGTATTAAGCGCTGTTGTTTGACAGCTTCCTTAAGGGCATGTTAGAAAACCCCAATAAGTGGAGATATGTATTGATGATGAATCGCCGACAGACGGCGGTCCTGGTGGGGGGGCTGCTGTTTTTGATTGCTGCCGGCACTCAGGCCGGAGTATTCAACAGTAAACACAATTTGGGGGCGACGGGTCTGAATGCGGCCAGCACCTTTGATGGTACCCGCGAGGTCTGCGTTTTCTGTCATACCCCGCATGGCGGTGATGGTCAGGCGGCGGCACCATTGTGGAACCGCAATCTCGATCCACGTGGTTTTGCGACGTATGACCAGATGGGCACGACAACATTGGACGCGGCTGTTGAGTCGGTCGGATCGGTGTCGTTGGCGTGCCTCTCTTGCCACGATGGTACGCAGGCCATGGATTCCGTATTGAATGAGCCGGGTTCGGGGCGCGATGTGCCTGGATTTTCCCTTGGTCTGTGGGCTGGGCAGGCGTCATCTTTTGGTGGGCGTATTGGCTCCCCGACGGTTGTGACCAATCTGGGTAAAGACTTGACCAATGATCATCCGGTAGGGATTCAATACGCGGGCGGTGGTTATGCGCTCTCTAATCCGGCCGGCCCTGGCTATGATAAAGACTTTCACCCGGCTTCTTCGGAGATAGCTGGGACCACTCGCAACTGGTGGGTTGACACGGTCGGTGGTACTGCCAGTTTTGAGCGTACTGATATGAAGCTCTATACTCGTACTGCAACAAAAGGTGGGTTTGTCGGTGAGCCTCAGCCCTATGTGGAATGTGCTTCGTGCCATGATCCTCATGTCGAATATAATCCAACCTTTTTGCGTATTGACCCGGCGGGTAGCCAGGTATGCCTGACGTGTCACAACAAATGACTGGTCGTGCCGTGAGGGTTTTATTGGGTCTTTGCTGTCTGTTGGGTGTGTTGTTACTGAGCATGACGGCGAAGGCCGAGTCGACGGACGGTCTGTTTGCTAGGGTGGCTGGTGAGTCGATTTCGCGAGCGGAGTATGAGACCGCGGTAAAAGTGGCTGCGCGTCAGCGCTTTTATCATGGCCGTGTCGATGATGTGCGGCTGAAAGAGCTACACCATCAGGTGGCGAGTGAGTTGGTCGACCGCGTCTTGTTGCGGCAAGAGGCGTTGCGCCGTGGGCTTAAGGTGGATGCGACAGCGATAGACAAACAGGTGGCTCATGAGTTGGCGCGTTATCGGGCGGGTGGTTTACCGCAAGAGCAACAGCGTCATCTCAGTGAAAGAGTGCGTGATCAGGTTAAAGAGCGATTACTGCGGGAGGCATTGGAGCGACAGGTGAGAAATTCGCCGACAGAGCTGTCAGTAGCTGAGGTTCGTGGTTATTATAGTGCGCATCTGGATAAATTTACGACGCCTCCGCAGTTGCGGTTGTCGCTGATTTTGTTAAAGGTATCCCCTTCCTCACCGGTGGAGAGCTGGAGGGCTGCGCAGCAGGAGGCGCAGCGGTTGCAGCGTAAGCTGACAGAGGGGGCTGATTTTGCTGAGCTGGCGGCTGTTCACTCTGGGGATGCTTCGGCAGAGCAGGGCGGTGACCTGGGATTTGTCCATCAGGGAATGTTGGCGGCTGAGGCGCAGCAGGTGGTTGATCTGCTTAATGTTGGCGAGGTAAGTGCGCCAGTTGATTTGTTGCAGGGGGTGGCATTGTTTAAGTTGCTTGAGCGCCGCCCCTCGGTAATAAATCCTTTCGAGCGGGTGACTGCTCGCGCCAAGGGGTTGTTAGAAAAAGAACGGGCTGAGCAGGCTTGGGGAAGTCTGCTGCAAGCACTGCGTAGCAAGGCTCAGCTTGAAATATATGATAACGGGATAACAATAACGATGATGTGGTCGGATGTGGCGCGGGCAAAATAATGGTGTGCAGAGGGTGCTGGGGCGGTGAGTATTTATTGTCGTCATAAAGTGCTCTGGGTTGTAGTGTTGGCTTGTCTGCTTATGGGGGGTAAGGCTGGAGTCGCTGCATCTGTAGTTGGCCCGGTCGATCTGTCCGGGGGGCTGGGTTATAGCTATCGTGCGCTCAATGAGGATGGCGGACGTGAAGATAACAGTCATCAGCTACTGGCCAATCTATATGCTTCAAACTATTTGTGGGAGCCGTGGTTGGCGACCAGTCGCCTCTCTTTGACCTTTGCTCAGGATTCATCAGAGAGTGTTGATGCCGCCTCGACAGCGACAACAGATGCACGGCTTGTCACGGGCGACTGGTTGTTAAATATTTTGCCCGAGAGCAAAACCCCGTTTAATTTACAATATCAGCTTTCCGATAGTCGCATTGACAGGGGGGGCGTGGGGCAAATCCCCATTACCTTTATATCGGAGGACTATTCCAGTAGTTACTTGGGGCTGCGTCAATCGTATGTTGTAGATAATGGTGGACGCTATCAGGCGCGGATTGATCTGCGCAGTTGGGATTCGCAACGCAGTGGCCAGTATGACGACACAATCATTGGTCTTGAAGCAGATTTGCGGGCCCCAAAACATCACTTTATTGTGCGCAATACCTATCAGACCAACGAGCACTCACTATCAGATAGAACTAATAAAAGTATGATCCTGGATTTGAGTGATTATTACTATCCTGTGCGCAGCTTACGAATAGATAGTCGCGCCAGTCGTTATGATTATGACCGCTCATTTCTTGATCCGGCAACTAACGATACACGCTTAACAACCACTAATATCGCCCAAGCATCCAGTTTTCTTTTTTGGCGTCCTGTCAACTCTCCACTTTCGGTGAGTGGTGGCATGCGTGTCTTGGCGATGGACGGCTTGCAGGGCGGGGTAGCTGCTAATGATCAGAAGCAGATTGCTGCGAATGTGGGCGCTTTCTATTTCTACAGCAATAATCTCCGCTTTGATGCCAGTGTTACCTCTACCGCAAGAACGACAGCTGATTTGCAGGAGCGATTTCATCGCCAGCATCTGGGAGCGTTATATCAGACCGATTGGTATGAGGTGAGTAGGTTTATGTATCAGGCTTATGCGACTGCTGCCGTCGATAATGTGGCTGAGCCGGAGAATAGCTATCAGGACTTGCAGGGTTCGGTCGGGCACAATATGAGCACTACCTGGTGGTTGGGTGAGCGGACCACCGCAACATCTGTGCGATTGAGCTTTAATGAGGCGTTGCGCTATGTCGATAGTGGCTCAGTTGTAAATATCAATGGGGCAATCCAGTATTTTGATAATTCGGCAACGGTCTCTTTTAATCAGCGGGCTTGGGGTGGCGATACACTTGCGTTGTTGACATTGTCTGATTCGAGGGGGCTGGGCACCACAAATACACAGCAGATGGTTCACCTGCAATTGAGTCGAGGGCAGGACTTGGGGCGGCGTAGCTCTATTACGGGTGATGTGACTATGCAGTATGTCAGCAGTGAGTATGAAAGCGCTGCCGCTGCATCAGCTGTTGGTGCAAACGATACGACAACGTCAACAGCAAGGGTGGCATTTTCGCATTCGCGCTTGCTGGGGGTGCCCCGCCTTGGGTTTGTCTCCGATTACATGATTTCGAGGATATCGGCTGAAGGTGCCGTAGATCGCCAAGACTGGGATAATCGCGTGATGTATAGCATCGGCAAGATGGATGGAAGTATAAGTTATCGGTTGACTGAGACTGACGCACACAATTATGATCTGTTATACTTCAAAGTTATGCGCCGTTTTTAAGCGGACATACTTAAATAATAAATAAAAGGTTTTTGTTTTTACATTTCAATCTAGTTTGAGGAGAACGTTCACTATGTCTAGTCAGATCAAGCATAGTAAGTGGAAATATGTTCTGCTTGGGGCGGTGACGTGGTTATCCGCGTTCATGTTGCCTCAGGCAGCACATGCAGAGTATGCAGACGTAGTTATCAATAACTACGCCGATGCGGCTGGTATTCGCCCAGTGGTGTTTCCGCACTGGTTTCATCGCATTCGTTTCCGTTGTAAGGTGTGCCACGCGGATTTGGGTTTTGAGTTCAAAGCTGGCGGCAACAAGATCACTATGGCCAAAATTATCGATGGTAAATTCTGTGGTGCCTGCCACAACGGTGAAATTGCTTGGTCGGTTGAAAACTGTGCCATGTGTCACTCAGCGATTCCAGGTACTCCCACACACTTCCACGGTAGTACGGTTCAGCGCTTGATCGCGCCAGCGTATAAGCCCGTAGAACAGAAGAAGTAAGGGGGAATAAATGATGAAATTGCGTAGCAAGAGTATGTTCCTCTCCTTTGCCTTGGCGTTGACCGTTGCTGGCCCTGCTTGTTCTCAGGGGTATGTGGAGATTCATTCGGGTGGTGTTGATCCAAAGCCGTTGAGTTATGCTCCTGATTATCAGCCAGTGAATGAGGTTGCCTCTTCGGATCAGCAGGTTTTGCGCGTAGCGCAGGTGGCTGGTGTTAATACCTTCAATCGTAATCTGAAGGTGGATAAGATGAAGAATGCGCCACCACCAGAAGATGGTATCCATGATACTGAAAATGAAGGTACTTTCGTTCTTCAGCCGCCATTGGAGGCGTATCAAGGTCTGCCTACAACAGAGTTTGGTAACTATATTGATTGGGTGAAGGCGCTTGATGATAAGAAGATCTCGCCTCGCTGGGATCGCGTGGATTCAAGTGAAGAGCCTTTCGTAATGGATCTGGATATTGAGCGTCCAGTGAAGGCGTCTGTTCCTGATGTAATTTTCCCTCATCGCCAACATACTGAGTGGTTGGCTTGCTCGAACTGTCATCCAGCAATCTTTATTCCGCAGAAAGGCGCGAATCAGATCAATATGTCAGCGATCCTGCTGGGGCAAAAATGCGGCGTGTGTCATGGGAAGGTTTCCTTTCCAATCACTACTAAGTCGTGTAAGAAATGTCACTCCAAGCCAAAGCCTGCTGATTGGCAGCCTCCTTTGAGTGATGCAACTCTCAAGAATCCTTGGAGATAACCGATAAGTTTCTTGACGTAGTTGCTGAGATGGCCGCCTCCGGGCGGCCTTCTCTATCATAGGGATTGAGAAAGGTTTCGGGCGCGGTTTACTGGCGCTGAAGGTTGATGCTTGGAGCAGGGCGATAATAGAGACGGTTGGGAGTGTTGATAATGGAAACAAGAAGTAAGATATTATCTTTGGCGATAGCGACAGCTCTGGTGGGGTGTGGATCTACCCCAGAGAAGTTGTCAAGCGATATGGGAGTCGAGTCTGAGAGGGCGATATCACGTCAAGTTGTGGCTACGGAACAGGCTGATGTGGCTCAAGTGGTTTCGATGCCTGTTGCGATTGCCCCGGCAGCGGATGTTCCACATTCGGTCGTTGTAGCTCCGTCGGCGCCAGTGATAGTGACGCCTGCTCCTGTTGCTCATTCGGTATCCGAGATAAAAACAGCGCATAAAATCCCTACGACCCCCAATACATTTCTTGTGACCTCTGAGCTCAAGACGCAGGAACACCCAGATTATGGGCATGGCCAGGAAGTCGGTTTTGTTGTCAATGGTGGGCAGGGTAAGGAGCTGGCGGTGGTGCGCGGTGAGAAGTACAAGTTCATTGTTAGTACTGGTGTGCAGCATGATTTTTATTTAACGACATCTCCGTCTGGCTGGGGTGTTGGTACTTATACTGAGGGTGTGGAAGGTCAGTTTATCTTTCGCGGTGAGGTGAGCTTTGCTCCTGGCACAAACGCTCCGGGCCTTCTCCACTATCAATGCCGTAATCATAAATATATGGGGGGTAAAATCTATGTATTGAACAAGGGTGATGACCTTGCCAAGGTGAAGAGCGCGATGGCGGAACAGAAGGCAGATACTGCTAAGGGCGTTAAGCGTGTAATGGCTGTTACTGAGGGCGCTGTTAAGCAAAAGTTGAGTTATGCCCAGATGGTCATGGTTTCATCGAGTGCCAAGCGTGTCGAGGAGAGTGGCAGTACTGATGCGATAACTATGCTTGGTGAGGCACGGCAACAGGTAGAATCAGCAAAGACTATGCTTGCTGGTGGCAAGCTGGAAGATGCAATGGGTCATGTGGATGCGGGGTTGCGTCTAATGACGGCGGCCTCTAGAGCGATCACTACCGAAAGTGATATAGCTGCCGTTGACCACAAAGTTAAACATGATGAGCTGGTCAGTTCGCTGAAAACTTATGATGCCTCTTACGCGAAAAATATCGCTTATTTCAACAAAAAGAAGCAGCCAGTTAAAAACAAGCTGGATGAAGTGGAGTATGGCAATCTTGTGAGTAGTGGGCGGTCGCAGGCAAGTAAAGGCGATTACATGGCGGCTAATAAGGACTTGGGAAAGGCGCAGACAATGATCACCACTGTACTTACTGAAATGCTTCATGCTCAGACGGTCGTTTATGAAACTACCTTTGACGACCCAAAAGAACAGTACGAACATGAGCTGGCGCGAGTCGAAAGCTATGAGGAGTTGGTGCCTTTGGCGATTGAACAGAAAGAGCCGAATGAGCGCACGTTGGGTCTAATTGAAGATTTTGTTAAAAAAGCTGCGCAGATTAAAGCCGAGGGACAGTCGATTGCCGCTAAAGGGGATTACAAGATGGCGATTATGGCGATGGAGGCGGCAACTTCTAACTTACAAAGGGCTCTGCGTCTTGCTGGGGTGAATTAATATACTTGCCTAATGGCATGACGTGCCTGCTTTGTGTATAGTCTTATTCGGCTGCTTTTGTTGAGAGAGTGGCCGAGCCTTTTTAACCTACCCAAGAATGCGATATATGTTTGGTCATAAAAGCTGCAAGTTATTAATAATCGTTGTGGTGGGCGTGATGCTGTTGGCACCTCGCGTTGGCTATGTGCAAGATAAAAAAAGTGGTGAATTTCGGAGTGCGGGTGAGCATTTTCAGCTTGATGGCAAGGCTGTTCAAGTGTCTGAGGATGGTATTCATGAC
>JAYUTP010000268.1:0-15518 GCA_043755075.1 Tenderia sp. (SeqCode) | reverse complement strand
AACCTCGTTATTGGCATTGCGAAGCTCTACCATCATGCCAGGCTGGGGGATGAGGTTGCCGTTACGATTCTGATAGAGAGTGCCGTCGATCTCGCCGGTGGGAATGATCGGAAAATCAATCACAGCCCAACGGGCGGGGCGCGGCTGTACCGAGTTGCCTGCGTGAGGCGATGTCATCGAGATACCAGGCAGCGTGGCTTGGTCGAGGCGCACGTCGGTGGCTTTGCCGGGGCGTAGTGCAGTCAGGTAAGCGGTGCCACCTTCGTCAGTAGTTGCTTGGCGAAACGCTTGAGCGGCGTAGATTTCTGCACCAGGAATTGGCGTGTCGTTAGCGTTGAATATGCCGTTGTTATCGTGATCGACAAAGACTCGGCCGGCCACGCCACCGTTATTGGCCATGGACTGGCCGCTGACCAACACGCCCATGCGGTCGGGCTTGGGCGATAGCGAGATGGACGCATAAATAAAGCCCGTGTAGGTGCTATCGGAATCATAGCTAAGGCGAGGGGCGAGGGTGATGTATTTGAGCTGCCAGTTCAGGCCAGCGGTATAAAGCGTGAGTTCGGTGGATGGTGTGTAGTCGAGCTCAAAGTACATGCCCATGTCTTGGGCAACGCTCAGATTGGACTTGAGTTGATACTGTAGCACGCTATTTTCAGGTTGTAGTTGATAATAGATATTGCCACGAACATCAATAGGGTTAAGGTTGCTGCTGAAATAGAGGTTGCCGATGAGTTGTGTTGGCTGATTCGTATTATTTGAATTGTCGAAGCTTTGATAATTAAGTGTGTTACCGATGCGGTGAGCGCCTCTGTTTGTGCTTAAATCGGCGGAGTAATTCATGGTCGAGCCTGTGCTGAGTTGTGAATGGGTGGCGGCAAAACGGCTGGAAAGTTTATGAGTGGATCTCGTTAGCACAATGCTGCTGCGGTTCGTAACTTGTAGGTCGGTGGAGTTATCTTTTGCAATAATGGAGCTCGCATACTGGGTGTGTTGGAACTGAGTATTGAACCCCCACAAACGCATGGTGACTGGCGTGTGAATTGTTCCATCCCAGATGGTGCCGCCTAAGGGATCTTGAGTGGCATCCAGCGTCATATAAAGATCGCGCCAGCCAGTGCGAAATCCGGTGCTGAGATAATCTAATCGCTCCCCGTTTTCTACCACACTGTTCCAGCCACCGCGAAGGGAGAGGTTGGAGAATAGACCGTAATCTAATCGTGCCGTGTAGCGGCCGCTGCCACGGTCGGACATGTTGTTGATGGGATCTGACTCTGTTTCATAGAGTGTTCTGCCCTTTTGGGAGGCGGTGAGCTGGTAGCTGAGATTGCCCTTGCGGATGGTGTCGGTGCCGGCGTAGCGGGTGATGGTTTCTGTACGCCGTTCACCGGATGGGCCGTAAAAAATTAGATCAAAATTGTTGGTGCCGCTGTAGAGCTCCAAGTCATGGAAGTCATAGCGTCCTTCAGCGCCGATGATCTGATAGTCGACTCGAATACCATTGTGTTGTAGCTCGACTTCCCAACCGGGAAGCACATTGCCGCTGATGCGGGTTTTGGTTCCATCCAGATTGTAGATATCAGCATCTTGGAATGTGGAGCCTCTAATCAGAATGCCGCGCTCGATGTCTGCTTGAGGTGCGCCGGAGACTACGGCAGGGGTGGTGTCACCGAGCTCAATTCGGTTGATGCCTGTCGGGGTGTCGGGTTGATCGCGGGATAGTGTCAAACGGGCGTTAGAGACTGATTTTGTGTCATTACCACCCAGATAAATGGCGGAGTTCATGTAGGCAAATTCGCCGCGTATCAGCATGGAATGGCTCAGACTGGTGCGGGGGGCGGAAGATTCAGTTCCGAGTTTGCGGTAGATGCTGTATCCCAGTCCCACGTCAGCTGTATGTGGGCCGAGCAATTGGTATGGCATCTCTATTTCTGGGAGTAACGCGGGTGCCATGATGAACCGCGTGCCAACAGTCTTACGTCGTTCGGCGCGTTTTTGGACGGGAAGTATCTCGCGCGGCGCTACCTTAATGCTCAGGGTGGTGATGTCTGGGGTGAGGTTTGCCGGAAACCAGCGCGAAAACGCCGCGAGCGGAACATAGATGGCACCTTCGTGGGCAATGGCGTCGTTAGGGGCAAGCGGGGCTGTTGCCCCGTCTACAGTGACTGTGCCAGCGTTGGTGTCCAGCGCAAAGTGGCGCTCTTTGTTCAGGAACCAGCCGTTGGCCGTGCCATTGGCGGCGTCAACCACGATGGGGAATTCTAGGGCGGCGGCGGCCTCGGCGAGTGAAACCACGATGACGTCATTGACGGTATAGGCGGTAACGGATTGAGCCAGGCGCTCGCGTTCCAGGGTGAAGTCGAGCAGCAGTAGGTCGTATTCGCTGAATGGTTCAGCCTGGACGACAGGAGGTACCATCAAGAGGTTCAGTATCAGTGCGCAAGCGGCGGAGTATGTGATGGCGTTTTTAAAGTGACCGCGTGCCACTATGAGCATTGCGCTGAATGCGGCGACTTCACCCACCGGAGGCAGTGATGTTGTGGTGACACTTACTGCTGCCTGTTGGATCTTCTTCAAAGCCCCAGAAATCCATGAAGTATGGTTGATTGTTAAATAGTGCGAAGGAGTGTAGCACGGCTTTTTGTGAGCGGGATAGTTACAAGAGCGGCACTTATTGATGATGGGGAAAGGGTCGGTTTTATGTGGATAAAATAACGTTTAATGGCCAATAATGACGTGCTTGTGTCGCGCTGTTTGAGTGGGCTGTGAGGGTGATTAATCGGCTTGCTGTGTTAGAATGCGCTCAGTTTTTCACGCGGCGATAATGGTGCTTGGAAGGCTGGAATAGGGCGGGGTTTGTGGCGCGAAGTGCCGCAGTGATGGGATGGTTAATGGCTATGCAGGTTGAAGAATAATGTTGCTGATGATTGATAATTACGACTCCTTCACTTACAACCTGGTGCAGTATTTTGGTGAGCTCGGCACCGAAGTGCAGGTCTATCGCAACGACCAGATCACCATCGAGGCGATCGAGGCGCTGGCGCCGCAGTACATCGTTGTCTCACCGGGGCCCTGCACGCCCAACGAGGCTGGCATCTCTGTCGCCGCCATCAATCACTTTGCTGGCAAGGTGCCGCTGTTGGGGGTATGTCTAGGGCATCAGAGCATCGGCCAGGCCTTTGGTGGCAAGATCATTCACGCCAAACAGATTATGCATGGCAAGACCTCCCTGGTGAAACACAGTGATGTTGGCGTATTCAAGGGGCTGAGTAATCCGGTGGAGGTGACCCGTTACCACTCGCTGGTGATTGAGCGTGAGACACTGCCTGAGTGTTTGGAGATAACTGCCTGGACCGAAACGCCCGATGGCGAGTTCGATGAGATCATGGGAGTGCGCCACAAGGCGCTGGCGGTAGAGGGGGTGCAGTTCCATCCGGAGTCGATCCTCACTCAGCACGGCCACGACATGCTGCGCAATTTCCTGGCCCAGAGTCAAAACCAAAATCAGAACCAGAGCTGAAGATGGCTCCTCGTCTGCTGGCAGCGGTTTGCTTCTCCTTGTCGGTGCTTGTGGCCTTGCCATTTTCTGTGGCCACAGGCGCAGATCCCGCACATCTTAAAGAGAAAAAAGATAAGGCTGTGGTTAATAGTTCGGCGGCAATCAAGGGGTGGTGTAAAAAGCGATCCTTTGGCTATTTCAGAGATAAAGAATTAACCCCCTACAACTGGACGGCCTCATGGTGGGATGAGGGGAGCTTTATCGTGGTCAAAGGCGAGTGGCGGGTAGAGCGGGAGCGCGTGCAGGTGACTTGCCGCGCCGAAAGAGGGCAGACCTTGAGACAGGCTGTGATGGAAGTAGAATATGCAGCGCAGCCTTGAACATTACGCCAGTCCGGTTGTGAGCCCGTTACCTCAACCTTCAAGTTATACAAAAAAGGGATAGATTTATGGATATGCAGAGCGCTATTCGCGCCGTGACTGAAAAAGCAGATCTGAGCGCCGAGCAGATGACCGCCGTGATGCGCCTGATCATGACCGGGGAGGCTACCCCGGCCCAGATCGGTGGTTTCCTAATCGGTCTGCGCATGAAGGGCGAGACGGTGGAGGAGATTGCCGCCGCTGCCGCCGTCATGCGCGAGCTAGCGACGCCAGTGAATATCGGTGGTGATCGCGACCATCTGGTCGATACCTGCGGCACGGGGGGTGATGGTTCAGCGACCTTCAACATCTCCACCGCCAGCGCCTTTGTTGTCGCCGCCGCCGGTGGTCAGGTGGCCAAACACGGTAACCGTTCGGTCTCGAGCAAGTCGGGCAGTGCCGATGTGCTGGAGGTCGCGGGCGTGAGTCTTGATCTGAATGCGGAGCAAGTGGCGCAGTGTGTTGAGCAGATTGGCGTCGGTTTTATGTTCGCGCCTAAACATCACGGTGCCATGAAACATACCATCGGCCCGCGTCGCGAAATGGGTGTGCGCACAATCTTTAATGTACTCGGCCCGTTGACCAATCCTGCCGGTGCGCCTAATCAGGTGCTGGGGGTTTTTAGTGAACGCTGGCTGGAACCCTTGGCGCAGGTGCTGGGGCGGCTCGGCAGCCATCATGTGCTGGTGGTCCACTCCGATGATGGTATGGATGAGATCAGCATCGGCGCTGCTACGCAGGTGGTCGAATTGAAAGATGGCAAGGTGACGCGCTACTCCATCAATCCCGAACAGTTTGGTATGAGCCGCGCCAGTGTCACTGCACTCGCCGTTGATGGTGCTGCTGCCAGTCTTGAGGTAATCAAATCAGTGTTTGCCAATCAGCCGGGTCCGGCACGGGATATCGTTACCCTGAATGCGGGCGCGGCGATCTATGTTGCCGGGCTGGCTGATTCGCTGGAGCGTGGTGTTCAGCGCGCCTCAGAGGTGATCGCTTCAGGCGCGGCGCGCGCCAAGCTGGATGCGCTGGTGGCCATGAGTCAGCAATACGCTGGGAAATAGATACGATGAGTCAGTCCGATATTCTGAAAAAAATCCTCCATCGCAAGGTGGAAGAGGTGATTGAGCGTAGCGCCAAGCTGCCTATGCGCGAGCTGATGCCGATGGCTCAGGCGGCAGATGCGCCGCGTGGTTTTGTTACGGCGATCGAGAGAAAATTGGCAGCGAGGCAGTCTGCTGTGATTGCCGAGATCAAAAAAGCATCGCCGAGCAAGGGGTTGCTGCGCGCGGATTTTCACCCCGCCGAGATTGCCGTCTCTTATGAAAAGGGGGGCGCGGCCTGTCTTTCTGTTTTAACGGATGCCGATTTTTTTCAGGGGCATGAAGCCTATCTGCAACAGGCTCGTGCCGCGTGCAGTCTGCCGGTGATTCGCAAAGATTTTATTATCGACCCCTATCAGGTCTATGAAGCCCGTGCCATAGGTGCCGATTGCATATTGCTGATCGTGGCGGCACTGGGCGATGCCATGCTGTTGGAGCTGAGTGAGTTGGCTCGCCATCTGAATATGGATGTATTGGTCGAGGTGCATGACGCCCACGAGTTGGAGCGGGCGCTCAAACTGCCGATGAAATTGATCGGCATTAACAACCGCAATCTTCGTACCTTCGAGACCCGGCTCACCACCACCACGGAGCTGTTGCAACAGATTTCCCGTGATCGTATCGTGGTGACGGAGAGTGGCATCCACAGCACTGAGGATGTGAAGTTCATGCGCAGCCATGATGTGCATGCATTTCTGGTTGGCGAGGCGTTCATGCGCGCCACTGAGCCGGGCGAAGCGTTGCAGGCCCTGTTTTCCTAAAGACTTTTTTTGCCCTTCCCGCCCAATAGTTAAAGCCACTCTGCCGAGTGCCGATAGCTCGATACACGCTTTTTTGTGCAGTCACTAATATTTAAGGGAAAATCATCCATGAATCATAAAATAATTCTTAAGGGGGTTGCGCCGCTGCTGGTGCTTTTTTCCACCCAGGCGGCGGCGTTGCCATTTCAATCCATTGATCCGCGGTCACTCGCTATGGGCGGAACCGGCACAGCCTCAGGAAGCAGCGCCAATGCGGCATTCATGAATCCTGCGCTGTTGGCAGCGGCGCATGAGGATGAGGATCTTAGTGTTGAATTACCCATCGTCGCGGGTCGTTTCGCAGACAAGGATGAGCTCATTGATGAGATCGATAACTATCAGAATAATAATCTCGAATCGAATCTGACGGCGGCGATCGAGGCCTTTAAAGTTGTGCCGAACGATGCTAATGCGGCCGCCGTGGCGACTGAGGCGGGGGCGCTGTGGAGTCAGTTAACCAAGCTCTCTAACAAGTCGGTGCAAGGTGAGTTTAGCGGCGGGTTTGTGGTGGGTATCCCCAGCAAAAATCTGGGGGCCTCGCTCTCGGCGAATGCCCGTGCAGTGGGTGGCGGGATGCTGGAAGTGACTGTCGCCGACGACAATCTCGTCAACGGCATTGTGGCAGATGGCCAAACGTCAGCGGTCGCGCTGGCCTCCAACAGCGCCATTCAAGATCAACTTGCTGGAACTCAGAACGTGGTCAACAAGTTGACCTCCAACTTGCAGGCGCGTGGCGCGGTGATCACCGAGGTGAGCGTGGCGCTGGCGCGCGAGGTCAAGATTGCCGGGCAGACGCTGGCGATTGGTGTGACGCCAAAATATCAGCAGATCACCACCTTCGATTATCGGATGGGGGTGAATGCTGCCGAGATTGATGCTGACCAAGGCAAGGCAGATTATTCTGATTTTAATCTGGATTTAGGTGCTGCCAAGGATTACGGCAATGGTTGGAAGGTCGGTATGGTGGTCAAGAATCTAATCTCCAACGAGTATGAAACGGCTCCTTATGTTACTCCGGGGTTGGCGGCAGTCCCTGTCAGCAAGCTTAAGATTGCGCCACAGGCACGCTTGGGGGCGGCACATTCTACCGCTTGGACGACGGTCTCCATGGATGTGGACCTGAATGAGAGCGAGTCGTTTGGCTTCGACTCCAAGACCCAATACATTGGCCTAGGGGCCGAGCTGAATGTGTTTGATACTTTGCAGCTGCGTCTCGGTTATCGCCATAACATGAGCGATTCCAACACCAGTATGCCAACAGTGGGGCTTGGTTTTTCGCCCTTTGGTGTTCATATGGATATCGCGGCAGCTGCGAATGGTGATGAAATAGCGGCTGCGTTTCAACTGGGTTTCCGTTTTTAGTCGCGAGTGACATTGTTGGTTGTCTGTTCATAGACCCCGCTTAGTGCGGGGTTTGTCGTTGTTGGGGTTAACAGGAACGCTAATTGGTAGAGGCTTTCGGGTACACTTCACGACAATGTTTTCATTGGTTTGAGGAAGTAACGATGTGGTTACGATACAAGGTCGCGTTGGCTGTGGGACTGGTGGCGACATCATTTACCGCGAATGCGCTCTCCTCGTCATTGCTTGATCTTCGTGCTAACGCGATGGGCGGGGCGGGTGTGGCCGCGGCTAACGGTATGAATGCAGTCTTTATTAATCCGGCGCTCTTGATGGCAGTGGGTGATTTCGATACCGTTCCGGTGGTGGTGGCGGCTCGTTTTGTTGACCCTAAAAATCTTGAAGACGAGCTGGATCGCTATCAGCAACGTGGTCTTGAAGTCACTTTTGAGACGTCGTTGAGCACGTTCAAAAGTGATCCCACTGCCCCCTCTGGGCGCAGCAATATCGCTCAGGCGACGCAGAACATAATTGCACAGCTGGGGCGCTTTTCAGCGCGGGCGGCAATCGATGAAGTGAACTCTGGCTTTGCCGTGGGGCTGTCGAATCAACAGCGGCGCACCGCCTTGACCTTGGCGGTTACCTCGCTTAGTGCTGGCCGGGTGGTGAATGTGGCAAGTGGGGTTGATCTCTTCGCCGGGGTCATCACTGCAATGAATGAAGGGCTCGAGACGACTGATGATGCGTTTAATATTGTTCTGAGTGGCCCGGCGCGTAACTTTAAGCCCTCCTTGGCGACACGTGGCGCACTCATTTACGAGCTGGGCTGGACGATGGCGCGAGAGATCACTTTCGGTGACCATAAGATGATGCTCGGTGTCACGCCAAAATATGTTGATGTCACCACCTTTGATACCGACCAGGCGTTGACGGATGCGACGTTTAATTCAAAGGATGGGCAACAGCGTTACGCCAGTTTCAATGTCGATGTAGGGCTGTCTAAAGAGTATGCCAACGGTTGGCGGAGTGGGGTTGTTATTAGGGATCTTGTCCCCCATGAATACCGAACGGCGTTGGGCAATGCTATCAAAGTGGGGCCGCAGGCGCGGCTCGGCGTGGCGAAAACCAGTGACTGGCTCAGCTTGGCGATGGATCTGGACTTGAACCAACGGGATACGCTTGGCCTGGGCGCCAATGCACAATACTTGGGTGTGGGGGCGGAAATTGCAGTGACCGATAGTGCGCGTCTGCGAGCGGGTTATCGCTACAGCATCAAGGATGCTAGCGCCCACGTGGTGACGGTGGGCGCGGGTTTTTCGTTGTTTGGCATGGCGGCGGATATTGCGATGGCGCTCAATGAAGATGAGTTGGAGCTGTCGGCGCAGTTGGGGCTGCGTTTCTGATTAAGTGGCTCGGCAGTAAAGCAAAAACCCGGCATGCCGGGCGTTGACATGTATGAGTGAAATCTATCTTCCCGTCATCGTGCGCCGTTGACTACGATGGTTTTGCCCTTGGCGCTGATGAGCCCCTGAAGCTCCAAACTCTTTAATACCCGCCCCACCATCTCGCGGGAACAGCCGACGATACGTCCCAGCTCCTGACGCGTGATGCGAATTTGCATACCTTCGGGATGGGTCATGGCGTCGGGCTCCTTGGCTAAATCCAATAGCGTGCGGGCGATGCGGCCACTGACATCCATAAAGGCGAGGCGCGTTACCATGCTGGAGGTACGACGCAGCCGCAGTGCCATCTGTGAGGCCAACTTGAAGATCAGCTCAGGCTCTTCTGTCGCCACGTGACGGAAGCGGTCATAACTGATTTCAGCCACTTCGCACTCCTCGCGAGCGCGAATCCAGGCGCTCCGTTCCGGGCCGTGACTGAAGAGCCCCATCTCGCCGAAAAAGGCGCCGCTACTGAGGTAGGCCAGCACGATTTCACGGCCATCATCGTCCTCGGCGATCACGCTTACCGACCCTTTGGTGATGTAGTAGAGCGAGTCAGGAACGTCGCCACCATGAATAATGACGCTTTTTTTGGGGTAACTGCGCCGGTGGCAATGGCCCAAAAACCGCTCGATCACCAGGTTTGGCTCGGTCTTGATTTTAATTAGTGGGTTCATGTCCCCTTCCAGTGTTGCATGGCTTGTCCACTGTTTATCGGCCAATAGTCCTTAAGCTTTGAGTTATTATATGGAGCTCGAATGGGTTTGTAGTTAAGGAGCAATAGATGAAGGCGCGCATCAAGTGGGTAGATGAGGCGATGTTTGTCGGTGAGTCCGGCAGCGGCCACGCCGTGGTGATGGATGGTCCCGCCGATGGCGGTGGTCGTAATCTTGGTGTCAGGCCGATGGAGATGCTGCTGCTCGGCACAGGCGGCTGTAGCGCCTATGATGTGGTCAGTATCTTACGTAAGGGGCGTCACCCCATTACTGATTGCGTCTGTGAATTGGAGGCTGAGCGTGCCGACGGCGTGCCAGCAGTTTTCACCAAGATCCACATGCACTTCATCGTCACCGGCAATGGTCTGAAAGAACAGGTGGTCAAACGAGCGGTGGAGCTTTCTGCCGAGAAATACTGCTCAGCTTCCATCATGCTCGGCAAAAGCGTTGAGATCAGCCATGACTTTGAGATTCGCGAGGCGGGGGCCGCACAGTGATCAGACCAAAACCAACCTCGGGAATGCGTCATGTTGCCCTTTTTGTGACTGATTTCGAGGGCTGCGAGCGATTTTATATTGAGCTGCTGGGCATGAAAGTCGAGTGGCGTCCCGATGCCGACAATCTCTATCTCACCTCGGGCAATGACAATCTGGCGCTACACCGCGCTCCGGCTGGATATGACCTGAGCGGCGACCAGCGGCTCGATCATATCGGCTTCATTGTTGATGAAGTGGCAGAGGTTGACGTCTGGTTTGATTTCTTGCGCGGTCACGATATTCGTATGAAAACGACCCCGCGCACTCATCGCGATGGCGCTCGCAGCTTCTATTGTCTGGATCCCTCAGAGAATACAGTGCAGATGATCTATCACCCGCCCATTGTCCAGCAAGGGCGTCCATAAGGGTTCCATGTGCATGGAGGATGGGCGATAATCTCGCGCCTGTATTTGCATGAGTTAGGAGCGGTAAAAATTGCCCACTAATAAACAGATTGATAAGTTGAAATTGCACGGGTTTAACAACCTTACTAAAACCTTGAGCTTCAATATTTACGATATCTGCTATGCGGTGACGCCGAAGCAGCATGAGGAGTACATCGAATATATCGATGAGGTCTATAACGCCGAGCGTCTGACGCAAATATTGACCAAGGTGACTAGCATTATTGGCGCTAATATCCTCAATATCGCGCATCAGGATTACGATCCGCAGGGCGCCAGTGTCACCATCCTAATCTCAGAAGAACCAATAGCCGCTGATGGACTCTCTAATACCGAGACGCCAGGGCCGTTGCCCGAGTCGGTGGTGGCACATCTCGATAAAAGCCACATCACCGTTCATACCTATCCCGAAAGTCATCCCGATGGCGGCATCAGCACCTTCCGTGTCGACATTGATGTCTCAACCTGTGGCCGCGTTTCACCGCTGAAGGCGTTGAACTATCTGATCCATAGCTTTGATTCCGACATCGTCATTATGGACTATCGCGTGCGCGGCTTTACTCGTGATGTGACGGGCAAAAAACATTTCATCGATCACGACATCAGCTCGATCCAAAACTACATCTCTCAGGACACCAAGGACAAATATCAGATGATCGACGTCAATGTCTATCAAGAAAATATTTTCCACACCAAAATGTTGCTGAAGGAATATGACCTCGATAACTACCTCTTCGATTTACACCCTGAAGATCTGGATGTAAGAGAAGTGGTAGTGATCGATCAGCTACTGCAACAGGAGATGGCGGAGATCTTTTACGGCCGTAATCTGCGCCGTGATCTTTAATCTATAGTTTTCACGCGCCCACAAAAAAGCCGCTGTCACAGCGGCTTTTTTGTGAGCGGAGTTAGGCACTCTAGTCTGAGCCACTACAGCTCAGTTGTGTACTGACAAAGTCTCAGCTCTTCCCTAGTCAGTAGGTTAGATCCTGAAAATACCTTCCATCAGTTTTAATCACACGTCTCACGAACGGTAAGCTTGATTGAAAAAACCATGCGTGTCAGGCTGAAAATTTAAATTTTGCAACCATTTCTTGTAGGTCTGTGGCCGTGATTGCCATTTTTTTGGCTGATGCCCTGACTTGATGCAGATTCTCAGTGTTTTCTTCGGTAAGCACGGAAATATTTTGCATGCCAGCGGCAGTTTCTGAGCTGGCGGATTTCTGTTGATTGGTTGCATACGCTATACCATGAGCAAGAGTATTAACCTCTTCCGCTGAGATTACAATTTCACGCAGTATGTCTCGCGTCATTTGGTTAGACTTTTCATCTGCCATGATCTCATCGCTAACTTGGTTTATTGAGATGATGACCGCATTGGTTTTGCTTTCAATTTCCGTCACCATTTGCGTAATAAGCAGAGTACTTGAAGAGGTGCGCTGAGAAAGGTTTCTGACCTCATCTGCAACTACAGCAAAGCCGCGACCCTGTTCACCAGCTCGGGCAGCTTCGATTGCTGCATTGAGCGCGAGAAGATTGGTCTGATATTGCTATATCTTTGATGATATTGGCTACTTCGTTGATTTTTTTAATAGAACCACTCAACTCTTCTATCATGGTATTGGTGGCACCTACGCTGGCAAATACACGTTTGCTAGTCTCAATCCCTTTTAGCATGTTGTCATTGCCAGATTGTGCAATTTTTTGGGTTTTTGAGGCTGCTGAAGCGACGTCATTGGCGTTACTTGATACTTCTGATATTGAAGCCATCATTTGCTCAGTTGTGGCACCCACCTGGATGATTTTTTCTGTTTGTGTCTCGGCGCGTACGCTCACCTGATTGGCCGCATGTGATAGATCTGATGAGGATGAAGCAACAATATCTGCCGATTGTTTGACGCTGCCAATTATCAGCGCAAGAGAACTGTTCATCTCTTTTAGCGCACGAAGTAAATCAGACAGTTCATTCTTGCCAGTTACTTCTGCTTGGCTGCTTAGGTCGCCCGATGTGATTTGTTTTGCAATGCCGACAGCCTGATTAAGCGGCTTGATAATGCTATTTGAAATTAAAATAGAGGTAACCACACCTAAAATCAATGCAACTACCCCAAATGTTATCATTAAAAAAGCTGCGTTTTTGTAAGCCTGTGCGCCGTTCAGTTCGGCGGTTTTTGCAACTTTATCCAGATGCTCTATAATTTCATCCAATTGAGCAATAAGCAGGATTTGCTGTGGGCGATATTTGTCCCTAATCGTATTGCCAGCTTCAATATGATTTTCAGAGAATGAAAAGTTGACGATTTCATCAACTGTTGGTTGCAGTTGCTCCTCCAATGATTTTAATTTCGAAAAATAACCTTTAGCTTGTTCATCCGAGGCCAACAGAGCTTCAAGTTCGGAAGTGGCTGCTTGATATTTAGCACGAGTCTCCTTATTTATTTTCAGCTCTTTCTTTTTGAAGGACAGATCTTCTTGTAACACTACATCACGAAGTGCAATGCCCTGGGCACGTACCGTATCACGCATGGTGTTTACAAATTGATTCTTTCTGAAAACATCGCTAACAATCGTATTTAAATTGTCGTTTAGTAGTGTCAGTCGTGTTATCCCGATGGTTGTTATGATGGTCATCAGCACTAACAGCAAACCGAAGCCTAGGCGCAAACGCATCACCATTCTGACATTAGTAAATATGTTCATTTTCCATCACCTACTATTTTTTAAAGGGTTGACGAGCCAAAAAACTTTTTTTCATGGCCATTGAGTCAACCTTGCACAGAGGACTGCACTGGAAAAACCAATTCATCTACGCGCATAAAGCCGTTCTTTTTTATATCCTCTTGGCGCAATGAGATCAGCCAGTTGTCCATTCTTGCTCTCCACCAATCTGATGGCTTGAAGAGCCTGTGTTGCCACAGGCCCTTCGAGTTGCGCCCTGTACTGAATAAGGGGCCGTGTATCACCATCAGCCATCGCGGGCAATCCCATCGCCGTTGCAGGGCCAAAAATGTTCAGCAAATAGTTGGCACATAAATCAATGTTGGGTTTGTTCATCCGGGAAACCTATCAGCGGAACTTCATAACATCAGTTAATGTTTAGGGTAAAATTATTGATTAACACTTGAATGCAAAATGCCAATTACTTTGCTTCCGTCCATAATGGGCACGGAAATTTGTACGCTCATGACTGAAGTGGTTGGATCGGGCTTTGCTTCTTTAGCTGAAAATGGTTCGCCTTTGATGGCGTTGACGAACGGTGGTCTTGAGGCGTTATTAAAAAGCAGCGGTTTACTACTTGCCGCGACGATATTGCCTTTAAAGTCACGGGCATACAGTTTGCTTATCGCTTTGTCCTCTTCCCATTTGAGTAACATCTGGCCGGCAGCACTGGTTTTTAACCCTAAAAATTCGGGGGAGTCATCTTTCAAATCATCCCATTTGGCATTGTTCATGCCAGCCATAGCGCCCTTTTCATTGGCTTCTTTTGCTGCGGCGATTATCGTGGGGTTCGCCGCCCACTCAACCAGTTTGAGCTTATATTTTTCCACTTTGGCTTGAAGTTCAGCTGATATTGGATCTGCATTGACATTTGTCAGCGGCAATAAAAACGATAAACCAAGTAGGCCGGTGCAAAAAGTGGTTGTTATTTTTTTAATAGTGCTAGCAGTATTCATAATTGAAGCTCCTGGGAAGTAAATCGCCAATTAAAATAAAAACATGTTTACCAAGCATCAGCGGCGTATATTTTATTTGGCTACAAGTGAGCCAGAGGGTTTGATATACGCGCAGAACAGCGGCACGATAAGATAGGTTCGTGTGGCTATGGAGGCTAGAGCGACACGATTTTGAATTTCTTTAACCCGAATGTTTCATATTTTAAATTGAGCTGATGAGTCCAGCGAGTTTATTTGGCTGACTTGAGCGCGGAGTAAATCTCCGTCAATCCCGTCTTGGAGTGAGTTGTCAGGTGGGCGGCCTATTCACGGCAGGTTGGACGTGGCGGAATCTGTGAGAATTGACGTGAATGGGCTCGGGCAGAAACAGTTGTTCAGTAAGCTGCTACAACAGGTGCTTGAAGGGCTGGTTTGAAGGTAGAGGCAGGATGGTGCGGTCGTTGTGGTTCACGAAGCCCTCCTGCATTTATGCGGACAGCAATGCTTGTGAAATATTCAAGTTAAATCCGCTGCGCCAGCGTCGTCATCACCGCTGAGGTGACCCCCATCAGTTTTGTGATTGGGGCGGGCAGCGGCGCACCGCCGTGCTCCAGCGCCACGGTGGCGTGGTGGGACTCATCCGCTTTCATCTGTTGGACGATGGCGCGGCTCTTGGTATCGTGCGGCGGCAGCTGTTGCAGGTGGCTATCGAGGTGGCGGACCACCTGATGTTCGGTCTCGGCGACAAAGCCGAGGCTCCATTTATCACCGGCAAGACCGGCGATGGCGCCAATGCCAAAGGAGCCGAGATACCAGAAGGGGCTAAGCAGGCTGACGCCTTCGCCCAGCTCCGTGACGCGGTTTTCGCACCAGGCGAGGTGGTCGTTCTCCTCCAGCGCGGCGCGCTCCATCTTTTCACGCACGTCAGGCAGTTTGGCGGTTAAGGCCTGGCCGGCGTAGAGCCCCTGCGCCGATACCTCCCCCGCGTGGTTGATTCGCATCAGCCCGGCGGCAATCTTGCGTTCGGCGGCGGAGAGCGGTGGTTCATCCAGCTCAGCGGCGGGATCGGGGCGTTCCGTCACCTGCGGCTTGCCGAAGAGGGTGCGCATGGCGTTATCGAGGTTGCCGATCAGGTGGTCTACAGCGGTATATGTACGTTGTGTCATGGCTGCCAAGATACCGGATGGTGGTGGGGGCTACAAGCGGCACTCTAGCTGCCGTGCTAGCAGTGTGACCGGATGCAGCACCTCAGTCTTCTTGCCTGTTTGTCGCAGCCCGGCGGCAATATGCAGGGCGCAGCCGATGTTGGCACTGACAAGTATGTCCGGTTGGCTTGCCTGTATGGCGTCAAGCTTGTCCTGGCGCAGGGCGTCGGCCATCTGTGGGTGGTCAATCATATAGCTGCCTGCCGCGCCGCAGCACTGCTCATTGCCGGGCAGGGGGACGATCTCTAGCTCGGGAATGCGTCGCAACAGAGGGTAAAGCGAACCAGACTCTTTGAGAACATTGCGCAGACTGCATGACTCATGCACGGCGACGCGCTGCTGCAATGGCTTGAATTTGATTGATTCTGGCCAGTCGGCCTGGGCGAGGAAGGTGTTAATGTCG
>JAYUTP010000267.1:0-3317 GCA_043755075.1 Tenderia sp. (SeqCode) | reverse complement strand
ACACTAGATATTTCGCTTTATTTTGGATGTCAGTAATATTAATTTACGCAGCTTCCCATGTCGGATACGGGGGGGTGGTGTTTCTCCTGATCATGACATACGTTATCTGGAAGAATGAAAGGGAGATAAGGTTGTACTACAAGACGGGTGAGTTACCTCAACCGTGGAAATCGACAGAAATTTTTTATGGTAAAAGGGGGGCCGCCGCGTTTGCGAGAGTATTTATAGTTATTCAGATTGCAGTCTGGCTCTGGGCGTTCCACGCCGTAATAACCGGCACCTTTCCATGGAGCGGGCATTAATCTATGTAGCTAGCCGGGTATCTATGGACTCCTCCCGTTTTGCAAGGAGAAGATTGAACTTTTGTCCTCAGGGTAAAGATTGCGTGTATCTATCCGGCCTCTACGTGAGCTATACGATTAGCTCGGGCCATAATGCAATACGCACGCTGGGTTCCATATAGGGTGTCGGCCTTATTGGCCATACCCGGCTTCGGAGTGTCCTGGCGTCGGTCTTACCTGTTGGGCATCGTTCGTTCTTCACCTTCGCAATCGTGGCGGGTCTAGTGTGTAACTCGCTTTATTTAAACGTAGCCTACTAATGTCAGTGGGTTGCGATTCCCTCTGCTTTGTTTATCCATTGTGCCTGGTAATGGCGTCCGTGGGCGAGCAGCGCCCACGCGACTCGTGCCAATTTGTTGGCTAAGGCCACGGCGGCAACGTTGAAGCCTTTGGCTTCTTTAAGTTTGGTCGCCCACTGGAGCAGGCGATCTTCTTTGCCCTCGGCGCAGCGCAATGCACTGCGTGCGCCGTGAATCAGTAAGGTGCGCAGGTAGCAGTCGCCTCGTTTGGAGATACCGAATAGCTGCTGCTTGCCGCCGCTGGAGTGTTCATGGGGCGTGAGCCCGATGTTGGCCGAGAAGCAACGCCCAGAGGGGAAGTGGTGAGGATCACCTATTGCGGCGATGAAAGCGGTAGAGTTTAGTGGGCCAAACCCTGGCATCTCCATCAGCCGTACCACTTGCTCATCCTGGCGGGAGAGTCGCTGGACGCGGATATCGTAAGCATTGATCCACTCATCTTGCAGGGTGAGTTGTGATTGCATTTCGGCAAAGATCTCCAACGCACCAGAGGATAGGCCGTGGTGTTCGCCGCTTAACACTGCTTTCAATCCTTTGCGTAACGCGGTAGCGCTGCATGGAAAACTCAAACCATATTCACCCAGCAGACTGCGTATCTGCAGCATCAGCGCCGTGCGGTTTTCTACCAAGCGCTGTCGCACCCGGTGCAGCATCTGCACATCTTGCTGCGTTTCGCTGTTAATCGGAACATACAATGTCTCTGGTTCAGAACGCAGATCACAAATCGCCTTTGCATCACGGTAGTCATTCTTATTGCCTAACACCCGACGGCTGACACGTTGACCGGCAATCAGTTTAACCTCATGTCCAAGCTCGTTGAGTTTTCGCGCCCAATAATGGGCTGTAGCACACGCCTCAATGCCAACCTTGGCAATAGGTAGATTAGCAAAGAACTCCAACACTTGATCTCGTGACATCTTGCGTTTCAGCACTTCATTGCCTCGCTCATCTTTGCCTACGGCATAGAAAACGTTCTTGGCAATATCCAATCCAACGACGACTGCGTTATGTTTCATATCGGATTCCCTCTCTCTCGTTTGGCCGATGACCGACTCACCCGCTTGGCACACCATGATGCCGTTTGAAGATGGGAGGAGTCCATTTCATTAGGGTGGGCACGCTTTTTGTGCCCACGCGGACAAACGCGGAAACAGATGAACATGACAAATGATAGTCCGCTGTAGTTGATGTTAGAGCACAGCATGGGCAACCCAAAAAACGGGTTGCTCACCGCACTGGGAGTGAGTGCGGAGTAGTTAAGTTTGACAACGGCCAGCAGTGGAAAGATAGCGGCAGTTCGCTAATTCTACTGTGTTATAAAAACTGAGATACTCCTGGGAACAGAAATTGATATGAGATATGCGATATGGGACGGGGTATTGAGTCGCGGTTTGAAGCGTATTGTGATGAGTTGGTCGAAGCCTTGTCGCACGCAGACCGAAGTCAGCCAGCGCGCTGGTATCTGAAAGGGCTGATGTTGCCTGGACATAGGAAGAGTGTCGAACCGATGGCGGCGCGGGTGCATCCAGAGAATGTGCGTTCAGCCCATCAATCGATGCATCATCTGGTAGCCGAGGCTGAATGGAGTGATGAAACCTTATTGGCGACGGTCGCCAGGCAGGTACTTCCGGCATTAATACATGGCGGCGACACCTGCACATGGATCATTGATGACACTGGCTTTCCGAAGAAAGGAACCCATTCGGTGGGCGTGGCACGGCAATACTGCGGACAGGTGGGCAAGACCGATAATTGCCGTGTCGCGGTCAGCCTGTCACTGGGGACGCAGAGAGGTAGTCTGCCCTTGAGCTACCGTTTGTATCTGCCCCGTGAATGGACGGATGATTCCGAACGATGCCTGTCAGCAGGTGTTCCCTCGACGATCACGTTTGCCACCAAAAACGAGATCGCCCGTGCGCAGATAGAGGCCGCATTGAAAGCAGATATTCCACGTGGCACGGTGCTGGGGGATGCCGCCTATGGCGATGACGCAGCCCTGCGCGATTGGCTAAGTGAGCAAAAGCTCATCTATGCGCTCGGGGTGCGCACCGGCACGACCGTGTGGTGGGGCGACCATCAACCCGTGGCAGCACCGATTGCTGGCAAGCGCGGGAAAAAGAAAACGCATCTCACGCGCGATGAGACTCATCAGCCCATGTCGGTGCTGAAATTGGCTAAGGCACTCGCACCACAATGCTTCCGCACAATTACCTGGCGCCAAGGCGTGTCTGACCCCCTGTGCTCACGCTTTGCCCGAGTACGGGTACGCGCTGCCCACCGCGACCTCCCGCGCGAGGAGGAATGGCTCATCATCGAATGGCCCGAAGGCGAAGCGGAGCCGACCCGCTACTGGCTATCAACGCACCCGAAGAGTACGACCTTTGCGGCATTGGTTGATTCCATCAAGGCACGCTGGCGTATCGAACGTGATTACCAGGAACTCAAACAGGAGTTTGGCCTTGGGCATTATGAAGGACGCAACTGGCGTGGCTTTCATCACCATGCGAGCCTGTGTATTGCCGCGTATGGATTTTTGATGCGTGAACGCCTGTCAGGCGCAAAAAAAAACGGCGGTCGACTCAAAGAACCTGCCCTATCCGAAGATTTCCGCCCACGCGGGGCAGGGACCGATGCAACGGCATGTGCCAAACTCGATTGCCACACTACGCTTTCGCCT
>JAYUTP010000266.1:0-6535 GCA_043755075.1 Tenderia sp. (SeqCode) | reverse complement strand
GGGCTTCAAATGCCCAGCAGAGTTGTTTACACCAGACGCTTTCGATTTCAGGCAGCATCACGCTGCGCTTTTTGCACTTGGTCATTGAAACCGCCCAGTATAACCAAGCCCTTTATCTGCCTAAAACCGGCATATAGAACAAAGTGACACTGACGGCAAGGGTGTACAGGGTGTAACACATGGGTGCCGTAACGAGTGAATTAAGCTGGGTACGTTACCGCACTCATTTTGTGTCTGTTGGCAATACCGAGGGATGCAGCGTACCAAAAATAGACGCCTCCAAGCGAGGCAAAATGGCCTCTAAAGTGCAATATACCCGTAAGTATATGAGCATGCTTAAACCATTTTTTCTCAGCGCCCCCTTGAGGGGAGAACGCTGCGATGCCCAAAGCGCTTGCCCAATGCACTACGTGGGGCAGGCCCTCGCGAGGTAGGCTTTACGCCTTTGAGCGGTATCATGGACATTGCTACTAGATAGTTGCGGGATCAAATGACACCAGCGCATCCACGTCAACTGTGTAGTCAATGCCGCTGATACCAAAACCAAACAACTTCAAAAACTCATCCTTATAGCCCTGATAGTCACTCACTGCGAAGAGGTTATCGCTGGTCACTGTCGGCCATAACTTCATCACGGTCTGCTGCACCTCATCGCACAGCTCCCAATCATCCATACGGATGCGCTGCTCATCATCCAGCGCTGTGCCATTGGGGTTGTAAAGCGCGCTACGGAACAAGCGATCAATCTGCTCCAGACACCCTTCATGAATACCCTGCGCTTTCATTATTTTGAAGCAGAGCGCGATGTAGAGCGGCATCACCGGAATCGCCGCAGAGGCCTGCGTCACCACGCTCTTCAATACCGCGACATTGGTACTGCCGTTGAGTGGTGCCAACAGTTTACGAAGCGCAGCTGAGGCGCGATCCATATCCTCTTTCGCCTTGCCCAGCGCACCGTGCCAATAGATCGGCCAGGTGATTTCGGTGCCGATATAGCTGTAAGAGACACTCTTCACCCCTTTGGCCAAAACACCGGCCTGTGACAGCGCATTCAGCCACAGCTCCCAATCTTCACCGCCCATCACCGTGACGGTGTTGGTAATCTCATCTTCGGTGGCGGGCGGAATCTCGGCGTTGATAATCACATCCTTACTGGTGTCGATGGCGATGGCGCGATAGACCTCGCCAATCGGCTTCAGCACCGAACGCACTACTTCGCCGCTATCCGGCATTTTGCGCACGGGCGAGGCGAGTGAGTAGACCACCAGGTCAATTTCACCCAGATCCTCTTTGATCATCTCGATCACCTTGGCGCGCATCTCGTTAGAGAAGGCATCGCCATTCACGCTCTTGGCGTAAAGGCCAGCATCGTGGGCCATTTTTTCAAAGGCGGCGGAGTTGTACCAACCGGCCGAGCCGGGTTTCTTTTCGGTGGCTGGCTTCTCCAGAAACACACCGAGGGTCGCTGCGCCAGAACCAAAGGCGGCGGTAATACGCGAGGACAAACCGTAGCCCGTCGATGCACCGATCACCAATACTTTCTTGGGGCCATTCTCAATCACACCCTGCGCCTTCACCTTGTTAACCTGTTCCGCCACATTGGCAGCGCATCCAGTCGGGTGAGCGGTAGTGCAGATAAATCCACGGGTCTTTGGCTCAATAATCATTAATACTGATTCCTTATTAATCGCATATTTTTACACTCGGGAGGGCGCACTCCCCCAATCAAAATAGTTAAGCCACAATCTCTTTCAACGCCGTCACCAGCGCCTCGCACTCCTGCTGAGTGCCGATGGTGATACGCAGGTGCTGATTAATACGCGGCTTATTGAAGTAGCGCACCAAAATTTTCCGTTCTCTTAACTCGGCAAAGATCTTAGCCGCGTCATGGACTGGATGCGTGGCGAAGATGAAATTGGCGGTGGAAGGGATCACATCAAAACCGAGCTGCGCCAGCTGCGTTATGGTCCATTCACGCGAGGCGATGATCTTCTGCCGCGTAGCCTGGAAGTACTCTTCATCCTGCATGGCGGCAACCGCTGACTGCATGGCGAGCATGTCAAGCGGATAGGAGTTGAAGGAGTTTTTGACCCGCTCCAACCCCTCAATCAGATCGGCATGGCCGATAGCGAATCCAACACGGACGCCTGCCAGGCTGCGTGATTTGGAAAGTGTCTGCACTACCAGTAGATTGGGGAACTCATTCACCAGCGCAATGGCGCTCTCGCCACCAAAATCGACGTAGGCCTCATCCACCATTACCACCGATTCAGTATTACGTTGCAACAGCGCACGAATCGCCGCTAGGCTTAACGCATGACCAGTGGGCGCATTAGGGTTGGGGAAGATGATGCCGCCGTTATCACTCGAATAGTCATCCAGTACGATCTCAAACTTTTTGTCCAGTGGCGGTTGCTGATAAGCGATCTCGAAAAGGTCGCAGTAAACCGGATAGAAGCTGTAGCTGATATCGGGAAAGAGAATTGGCGTGATCTGCTTGAAAAAAGCCATGAAAGCTAGCGCCAACACCTCGTCAGAACCGTTACCCACGAAGACTTGGTTATGGGCCACGCCGTGGTACTCCGCCAGCGCTGCCTTCACCACATCGTAGTTGGGATCCGGATAGAGGCGCAGCCGCGTTTTATCAAAAGTATCAATCGCTGCGATCACCTTAGGCGAAGGCGGATAAGGATTTTCATTAGTATTGAGTTTGATCAGGTTCTGAATCTTAGGCTGTTCGCCCGGCACGTAAGGGACCAGACGTCTGGTCAGTTCACTCCAATATTTGCTCACAGCAACCTCGCTCAACAACCGGCGTTATGGGGCGCTAATGATACCGCGCCCCACGGGATTGCACCAAACCTACGGCACCAATGGCTGACGTGGTGGCAAAACTGGCGTTCCAATCGCACCCGATTCCAGCGCCACACTCAACGGTGAGCTGAGCGGCGGCCACTGGCCCTTGATTATGTTGCTGTGCTGGCGATCAAACACTAAGTAGCTGTATTTACGATAGTGCGGCAGCCGCTGGCCATAACGCGCGATCGCCGCTGGCGCAGTCGCGGCAAACCAGACCACCGCGTGTTGCGGATGATCCGGGTTGTGGGCCACCAACACCAGCGTGTCGTTACCGGCCTGATGCTCTTGGCCCGCCAGCGTTACCCGCAGCGGCGTTACTGTCACCCCATAATCGCCAAAGCTGGGACGCACCTGATCCAGCAGACTGTTTTCCCAGCCCAGCAGCCAGACGGCGCGATCACTCGGTAACTGCTTCAGATCATTATCGCTCAGGATCTCGAGCCCCCAACTCTTGGCCATTTGCCGCCACGCTTGCTTCAGTTCGGGTGAGGCGCGCTCCGCCAGCACCAGCAACATGCGCTCTGCGCCAAACGATTGTGACAGCGCTGGTGGCGTCTCTTCTATAGATAGGCGACGGAATAGATCAAATTCGGGATCAACATCAATCCGCAGCGGCTTGGCGGGAATATCAAAGGCGAAGCGCTGCTGTTTCTCTGTCATATTCACCGTGAAATAACGCGCCGTCGCTTCGCCTTCAAGGGTGATAGCCAGCGGCACATCGAGCTGATAGGGTGCGCCCAATTGCTGCTGCTTAAACACTCCCTCAATCCGCCAACCCGCCCCATGCTGCTTACGCACCACCTCAGCAACCGCCAGTTCCGGCGCACCCGTACGCCACACCCACTGTTTAAAAAACGATGTCAGGCTCTGACCATAGACCTGTGAAAAGACCCGTTCGATATCGACATAATTGGCGCTCTTAAAACGGTACTGCTGATAAAAAAGCCGCAACGCCTCGACAAATTTTTCATTCCCCAATTTCAGCCGCAGCATGTGAAACAGCATCTGCCCCTTGCCATACCCTACCGCCTGCCCCTGCGCCTCATGGCTGGAGGTAAACTGCGCCAGCGCAAAATCATTATCGCTACGGACAAAATCGGTGTACTTCTGCAACACCTCGCGCCGATGGTTGGCACCATTGCCTTTCTGTTCATCAAACAGATAGTCGGCCAGATAGCTGGTCAGGCCCTCAGACCAGTTACCCGAACTGTAATCGACATAGACACTGTTGCCCCACCAGTTGTGCAAGATCTCATGTGGATATGACGTCGTCCGGATAAAGGGCAGGCGTATCACCGTCGGGCCGATAAAAGTGAACGACGGCATGCCAAAACCCGACTCCCAAAAGCTCTCCACCAGCGCGAATTTTGAATAAGGATAATGACCAATCAACGTCTCATAGAGCGCGATGTAATCACGCGTCAACCCCAGATAGTCATTGGCCAGCGCATCATCGGACTGACGCAAAAAAACCTGCGACTGATGGCCGTGCGTCGTCTCAGCATAGGCGACATAACGCCCCACAATCAGGAAGATCCCCTGCTGCGGCTGCAACTCCTGCCACACCATCCGCTTGCGACCGCCCTCCGTCACATCACTGTGCAACGCCCCCTGAGAAATTGCCGCCCACTGCTCCGGCATCGATACCTGCATATTAAAACTCACCACGTCGTCGCTGCTCGCCACAATCGGATACCACGCCGCACCGGGATCAAGAAACACACCATCCGCCGTCCGCTCGCCCTCTGGGTAAGCCAGCACCACCCCCGCCTTATCTTTCACCAACTGATTAATGTCTGCATGATAGTGCAACGTCACAGTCTGCTGCTCCGCCTCCAGACGATAGAGCGTAATCCCCGGTGGAATATCCTTGTAGCGCAACACCGCATCACTCGCCGTCACCTTACCCCCCTCCACCCGATCAATCGTGAAAGACTGGTTCAGTAAAAACTCATAATTGTCACCCGACACCGGAAGCTTAATGGCATCCACCACATGAATCTGCCGCACCCCCGTCTCCACCGACACCTCAAGCTCGTGGTGCTGCGTAGCATAGCCCGCCAACGGCACCAGCAGCGCCACCAAAACTCCAGATAGAGTGATAAGACGAGACATCAAAATTCCTCTCCTAAAAGGCCGTCAAGAGACAGTCCATACAATATAAAGAATCATACGGTGATCAGCGCTAGAGGGCCACTGTTGCTGGCAATTGCCATGCAGGACACAACATCCGCCGCACATAAAATTTCCGCGCCATCCATCCTATTCATTGTTAATTTTATTGAGCATTGTGCGATAGAGCTTTCCTGATAAAAAATCATTAACGGCAAGAAAAACGGCAAGCCTGACAGCGACGCTATTAACAACAAAAAAACGAAGCTCACTACCACCTCCAGATGCACTACGTCACAACAATTCAGTAAAGCATGGCTTGGTGGACAGCAGGATAGATGGGCTTTACTCTACATTTCATAAGCTGACTCATAAGAGTATTTATCTGACTGACTGGGCCAACGAAGACAAAATTTCACTGGACTATCGGGCTCAAACCAACCTACAACACATGCTCTATCTATCGTACCCTACAGATCTAAATCATATGCACTTTTACGCTAAGCTTTTGATTTTAAAAAATGGGAACCACCAACAATAACTTGCTCAAGTTTTAGCTGAATACAATGGAAAAATATAATGTTTATATGGATAAAAACAAAGCAGCTGACGTTTAAGTTTCTTGCGCTAAGTTTGTTAATGCTGTCGACAGCCTGCTCAACCCTGGATCAAGCGATGCAACTGGCCAAGACCGACAAACCGACGGTATTGGTGAGTAACGCAAGTATCATCGGAATAACCTTCAACCAAGCCAAGCTGGAATTCACACTCGACGTCAACAACCCAAACCCAATCCCCATCCAGCTGGCAGGATTTGATTATAAATTCATAGTTAACGGTCAGCAGTTACTGGCAGGAGAGCAACGTGAAGGCGTTAAAATTGCCGCCAATCAAACCAGTCAGGTCAAATTTCCCTTGGTACTAAAATTCGCCGACATTATTGAATCGGCCAAACAATTGCCAGACAGCAAAACCCTTAATTACACCATCAAGACCTATGCCTTAATGGATTTACCAATTTTAGGGCCGACGCGTATTCCAGCAGAAAAAACGGGGCAAGTCCCGATACCTCAGTTCCCTAAAATCAGCCTAGACGGAATCAAAATCAAGAGCCTGGGATTAACAGGTGCCGATGTTGAGATCGGCTTAAACTTGGGTAATCCCAATGCCTTTGGAATTGATATGCGCGATCTGAATTATAATCTCATCATTAACGGTCAACGTTGGCTACAGAGCCAGGAGATAAAAATGATTTCACTGGCCGAAAGCAGCACTAGCCAAGTTAAAGTGCCGTTACACCTAAGCTTTCTCAATATGGGGCAGACCTTGGTTGAACTGCTAACGCAAAAAAAACCACTTGAATATCAGCTTGTCGGCAACATGAAAATGGATGCCAGCCTCCCGACGCTTAAAAACATCGCGTTACCTTTCAGGCAGGCGGGCTCCATCAGTCCACAGCGTGAGTAGTCATGTTAGAGCCTGTCAACATTAACCGCATTTCACCCATTCTTTTGTTGACTCGTTAGTTTGATCATTTTGATCAGCGCTGCGTTGATGATCCTAA
>JAYUTP010000265.1:0-13073 GCA_043755075.1 Tenderia sp. (SeqCode) | reverse complement strand
ATTGAAGCGGCTCGCGCTGGTGATATGGGCCGCGGTTTTGCCGTGGTGGCCGATGAGGTACGAACCCTCGCCAGCCGCACCCAAGATTCCACTCTGGAGATTCGCAAGATTGTCGAACGGCTTCAGTCGAGTGCTGCCAACGCCGTCAAGACTATGGCCAGTGGCAAGGCAGCGGCGCAGGCGAGTATGGAGAAGGCTGCCAGTGCCGAACAGGCGTTACTGACAATCACCAGCGCTGTTAGCACGATAGTCTCTATGAACGAACAGATTGCCTCGGCGGCTGAAGAGCAGAGTAGCGTTTCGGAGGAGGTCAACGTCAATATCGTCAGCGTAAATGACCTGGCGGGGCGTTC
Organism: Tenderia sp. (SeqCode); assembly: GCA_043755075.1. Classification (GTDB taxonomy): domain Bacteria; phylum Pseudomonadota; class Gammaproteobacteria; order Tenderiales; family Tenderiaceae; genus JAKFXL01. Next base: position 12,720 of record JAYUTP010000265.1, on the reverse strand, counting down.
AGCCTTAGCAGCAGAGAAGACCGCAGCCAGCAGTGTAGAGCTGGCGCAGCTGGCCAGCGAATTGCAGCAGCTGGTGGCTCATTTCAAGGTTTGATTCGAGGTGGTTGTTTTTGCATGCAGAGGGGCCGTGACATTATCACGGCCCCTCTGTTTTTGGATCTGACGGGGGGGTGAATAATGCGAGCAGCGTCTTAAAACCATTTCAACAAAAGCCTATAGACTTGCCTAACAGGTGCCCTTTGCCTCTAATACCTACGGCGTCATGCTGATCACCCTGTCCGGGTTTTATGAGATCGACTCGATCCCCTTTTGTACCAACCAGCGGGTGATTTCGGGATAATTTGATGGCACCTGGCGGCAGATGCCGACATACTTTTTTTCATTTACACACCTCAATCGCCATTTGCATCAATTTCAACACGGTCGGGTTACGTTCATCAAAACTGGTGACGATGCCGGAGTCGCGATCTACTCCCAGTGTCATTGGTGGCGAGGGCTCGTACATCATCGATACCCAGCTCATGAAAGCGGATGTAACACAGGGTGTTGACACCGTTTATGTTAAGTCCCTTACATCAATTGTAGACTAGCCTTGTCGCTATAAGCGGTAGTGCCTAAGGTGCTATGCGGGCTAGAGCTTTATAAAGATAGCAAGTAAAGTTACCGCTAACGGTTATTGATCAAAAGTGAGGCGGAATATGGAAAAAATGAGAATGGCGCGAAGGATGGTTGGATTGCTGGCCACCCTGCTGGCGATGCCACTAGTCAACGCCGCAGAGAACAATGCCAAGGTGCTGATGCAGCTGGTTTCTGACCAAGTCGCGGCAGGCAAGGCATTTACCGCCGTCATTCAGATCAAAAATACCGGTGATGCCAGCTGGTCGGCGGCGAATGGCTACACGCTTGCGGTACTCACCCCGCAACCGTGGGACAGCTACCACGTTGATCTTGGCGGCAGCGTCGCCCCTGGCCAGACCGTCACCCTCAAACCCAAGCTGACCGCGCCAATGATCCCCGGCGAATACCTCCTGCAATGGCAAATGCGCCACGGGCAGTCACTTTTTGGTGACAAGACCACTGCAGTTAAAGTTCACGTTCTCGGCTCACTCATGCCCATGAGCCTTTCCGAATTTGTCTTCCAAGATGTGCCTGTCACCATGGTCGCTGGGCAGAGCTACAGCATCACCCTGCAATTCAAAAATACCGGCGAAACTGTCTGGACCTCCGGCCAGTATCAACTTATCAGCGCCACCGGAAACGACCTTGTTTGGGCCGTTGATTCGGTAGAAATGAGCCACAACAGCGCCACATCACCCGAAGGTTTTCAAGCATTTCACTTTGACATCCAGGCTCCCAATGAGCCCGGCAACTATCCTTTCCAGTGGCAAATGCAGCACAAACAGATGGGCAAGTTTGGCGTATTGAGTCCGTTGTTGACAGTTGAAGTGAAGAAGGATGTGAAATAATGGCGTGAGCGATGAGCAATGTGGTGCAATGCCCGCTGGTTATTACGCGCTACGGTTCTTCCATTGCAAAGAGAGGGGGATGATATGTATAAGGTCTGTTTTTTATTATTGTCATCATCTCTGCTAGTCGCTGCCTGTAATGATGTGTCTGTTAGAATTATGGGGGACGGATTGGCCAGAAACGTATACAGTTAATTATTAGGCTTGTAATATTTTTATAGCAATAAAGCGGCTTCGCTTGATTTGAAGATGATTAGCATCCAATAAAATTATAGGGCGCGCCGACGACAGGAAGCGCATCTGTCGAGAAGAACCAGTCTCGTGGGGTGCACTTTGCACACGCGATATGGGTAAATCAGATAAGGCCAGCATGAGCATCAATATCAGCGACGAACTCGAGCGTCTAATAGAAATCGAAAAAACTATAAACGCTTACAGATGGAGCATGATATTTTAAAAAGCATCCAGTATTGCTCGGATGATTTATCCCCTTATCTATGATAGGGCATTAATAGCTGCCGTGATAAAAAATATCCATATGAATAATTGGGCGAGCTATCCCATAAATAGAAAATTATATTTTTTTGGAGTGTAAATATGACTGAAGCCCCACAGAATGGCATACGAGGGTTAAAACACTGGCGCTATGATCTGCTTGCTGGGCTGCAAGTATCGCTTGTTTCACTGCCGCTTTCCCTTGGCATCGCTATTGCCTCCGGCGCGCCTGCCATTACGGGCTTAATATCAGCGATTATTGCGGGCTTGATTTTTCCCTTTCTTGGTGGTGCTTATGTGACGATCAGTGGTCCTGCTGCCGGTCTGGCGCCGGCATTGTTGTCGGGTATGCTGCTGTTGGGTGGTGGTGACTTGGCGGCGGGTTATCCACTGCTCCTGGTTGCTATCTGTCTCACGGGGTTGCTGCAAATTCTCCTTGCTTTTCTCAAAATGGGGCGTTACGCCATATTTCTTCCGGTTACGGTGGTGGAGGCTATGCTTGCCGCTATCGGTCTCATTATTATCATCAAGCAAATTCCGGCGCTGATGGGCGCAATTATGCCCGCCGCAAAAAGTATGCTGGTTTCTATTAGCAAATTGCCCCAGGCCGTTATGCAAATAGAGTGGAGTGTATTTTTTATTGGGGCCGTGAGCCTGTTCCTTATCTTCTATCTCAATAAAACGCGCCATGAATGGATGCGCAAAGTGCCGCCTCCATTATTTGTCACATTGCTTGGTATCGTCTTAGGCTATCTACTCAATCTTGATCCAAAATATCTGATCACAATGCCAGATAACATTCTAGAAGGCGGGATCACATTACCTGCTTTTGGTGAGGTGTTTAGTCGCATGGAGTTGTGGTGGGGTGTTCTCATTGTAGTGATCACGCTCACCTTAATCGATGCTGTCGAGTCTCTGGCTACTATAAAAGCGGTAGACAGAATTGATCCGTTTCAACGCAAATCTGATCCTAACGTGACTTTGCGTGCCATGGGCATATCGAATAGTCTGTCGAGCATTTTTGGCGGATTGACTATTATTCCGGGAGGGATCAAAAGTCGAGCGAATATCGATGCCGGTGGACGAACCTTGTGGGCCAACTTCTATAACGCGGTTTTTCTTCTTATATTCCTGTTTCTGGCGACCGATGTTATCGCGTTAGTGCCGCTGGCGGCGATTGCGGCAATACTGATTTACGTTGGCTGGAAATTATGTGAATACAAGGTGTTCACTAAAACTTACGCAATTGGCCGCGATCAACTTATTATCTTTGTGTTCACGGTCTTGGCCATTCTTGGTACAGATTTGTTGTCGGGCATTCTTATGGGGATTGCCTCAGAAATTGTCATGCTTCTGTATTTATTGGCCCCTTCATTCCGTTTTGTCTTGACAGGGCGTTTGACCTTCGTGAAATCGTGGTCCTTGCTCTGGGGGAATTTAAAGAGTCTATTCACAACGCCGATCATCAATATCAAAGAAATGGATCGGGCAGGCATACCACATTACGAAATAACGTTGTCATCCGTTGTCTGTTTCAATCTTCTACATCTAGACAAACTTTTGGCAAATTTGCCGCAGCAGGTTGGAGTAACGCTGATTGTTAATGAATCGGGGCGCATTTTAGACCACACCGCCATGGAGTATCTGCATCAATTTGAGGAGGAGTGTGTGCGTGATAAGCGAGTATTTGAATTGCATGGGCTCGAAAACTTCTTCCAGTTTACCGGTCACTCACTGGCTGCCCGTATGCAGGACGCTATTCTCATCAAAGAAATGAATCGCCTTTCTGAGCGTGAAGAGATGATGTCAGCGCTGGCCACGCGGCACGCATTAACCTTCCAGAGTGACAGTACAAGCACACTTAATAAAAATGGTTTTGTTTATCTACGCAAAGGTGCGGATAAGCAAGAAAATAATATTATGAGAGGAAACTATCATGGCTGTGACGTGAGAATCTTTGATTATAGTCACACAGCCGCGCCTGATTATTACTCTAAGTATTGGCACACACTAATTACGCTGCGTTGTCCTGAAAAGTTAAGGGCGTCCATGCCGGGGTTTGTCATAGCCCCCGGCCATTACTTGGCGCGTTATCTGGTCGATTTTTCCGAGGTTGAATTGAAGGGCAATGGAGATTTTGCAGAAACATATCGTGTATATGGCGATGAGGGTACTGACCCACTGCCCCATATCCCGCCAAGGCTCATTGAGTTTTTGATTCAAAATAAAGGCTTTTATATCGAAGTGCGTAACGGCGTAATACTGGCATTCAGACCGGATCAAGAACTAGCCAATCCTCAAGAGATATCTGTTTTGTTTGATCTGGCGGATATCTTCAAAGAGTCATGAGGCAACTTGACCAAATAGCCACCGGTCTTTGACCGGTGGTTCGAATACGAATTTAAAACCACGGATGTGGATGGTAATCCGTAGTGGCATAGCAAATTTGGCCATCGGCTTGTGAGTGATAAGATTAATCACAACAACAAAGTAGTGATGAAATATGCTCTTAACACGCCTCTACCAGTATATGGCGGAAGGCGCTGCGCTCTTCTGTCCTTTGGGTATTTCTGCGCCACAAGCTGATTTCGCGTGAGCACAAAAAACGTGCCCACCCTATTTGGCTGCGTACGATTTCTCAGGCTGACCACACTACCTAGTCGTTGTGCAATCTCCTGGCTGATGGCTAGACCAAGGCCATTACCAGCTTCGCTAGTAACACCCACTCGATAGAATGGTTCGAGCACCTGTTGTGGTTCTGCCTCTGAAAGGACGCTTGGTACTCCGTTTTTGATCAGGCCGTTGCCGACGTTTTATGATGATTGCGGTATACTGCCATCCCTATATAAATATGGTAGTTCACCGACTGGATTAACAAGGCATGCTCATGCAGGGCATTACGAGGCAGTTTGAATGTACGTGTCGTTTTACGGGTTAAAAACCAATCCATTTCGCCTAGTGCCTGATGCGCGCTTTTTTTACGGCAGCACCGGGCATAAGCGCGGTTTGGCCTATATGCGTTATGGCATTGAGCAGGGACAGGGTTTTGTTGTTGTCACTGGCAAACCCGGCACTGGCAAAAGCACGCTGGTGCAGACGCTGTTCTCAGAACTGACTTCTAGCTCCCTGGTGGTGGCGACACTCTCCAGCACTAACCTTGGTGCTGACGACATCCTGCAATCGGTTGGCCACTGCTTCGGTATTAAAGGCGATGGCAATAGCAAGGCCTCTCTGTTGATCGCCATTGAGACCTTTCTGAAGACTCAGTCGCGGCTCGGCAAACGGATGGTACTGATCGTCGATGAGGCCCACAATTTACCGATAAAGTCTCTGCAAGAGTTGTGCATGCTCTCCAACTTCCAGCTTGGCGATCAACTCCTGCTGCAAGTTATGTTGCTCGGGCAGCAGCAACTGGACGGGATCCTTGCCAGCCCCACGATGGAACAATTGAGCCAACGTGTCATCGCCTCTTGTCGCTTGACGGCGCTGGATGCTGCCGATACACGCGGGTATATCGGTCACCGTCTGCAATGCGCCGGTTGGCGTGGCGATCCTGCCTTCTCTTCTGAGGCGCTGGCCATCACCTACTTTGCTAGCGGCGGATTGCCGCGCCTAATCAATATCTTTTGTGATCGCTTGCTGCTGGCGGCTTCGCTCGAAGAGCTGCATGAAATTGACGGCGCTTTTGTCCAGGGGGTGTTGACTGAATTGTGCGAGGAGGCCAGTGGTGCCTTCTCTCATGTCAGTTTTGGCAATGAGACGCTGGTTACTCTGCCGCCTTTGCCGGGGGAGGATTTCGTTCCTGCGCCGATTGCGCCGCAAGTGCATATTCCTGACGCAGAACCAAAATCAACGCCAACGCCACAAGTGCAACAGCCTGAAATGGAATTTGCTGAACAGGTTGTCGCTGATCGGTCAATTGCCGCAACAGTGCAGAGTGTGCCGGTGGAGGTGCTGGATGCCGAGGTAGAACAGCCTCTGGCCGTTTTGATTGAAGAGCCGCTGGAGCCAATTCATCCTGTCGAAATGGTTTCCCAAGTGGAAATGGTTACTGAACATGTTGTGTCGACAGCTGATCTGATAGCAGAACCAATAGCAGAACCAATAGCAGAACCAGTAGCAGAACCAGTAGCAGAACCAGTAGCAGAACCAGTAGCAGAACCAGTAGCAGAACCAATAGCAGAACCAATAGCAGAACCAGTAGCAGAACCAATAGCAGAACCAATAGCAGAACCAATAGCAGAGCGAATAGCGGCACCCGAAAAAGAGAAGACCAAAGCAGGATCGTTCGCTGGCACCGACACTTGGCAGATGCCTGAGGTAATACGGCAATCTATGGAAGCGGAACGGCCACGGCGTTGGGGGTTGTTTGTGTCACTGCTCGTTGTTGCCGTGCTGGCGGGGTTGGTCTTTAGCTATAAGGACAATATTCAGCGCTTGGCGCAGGCGGGGTTGGGTTTCAACATCAAGAGCGATTTTCAGCCCCCTGCTCAGATGCAGCAACCTGAGCCAGCAACAGTAGCGCCGGTGACAGAGGTGTGGGATGCGGCGGCGGAAAATGGTGAATTCATGGCGTCGGAATTGTCCACGATGGTGGATGAAACCTCACTTGACATGATGTCCGATACGCCCGGTATATCCGCTACGTCTGACACGCCAGCCCAGGGCACGCCGGAAACAGGTCAGTCGCTGCATGGCAGTCGTCCTACAACAGCGGCGGTCGTTGCCGTGGCGAAGCTGGAACCTGCTGCGCCGCCACTGAATATAGTTGAAAAAAAGGCGCCAGCACCTGCTCCGGTTTTGACCCCTGTTGTGCCGCCGAAACCGGTGCTTGCCAAAAAGGTCGTTGTCGAGCCGCCGCGTGAGGTGCAAAAGCCACCGATCAAGCCTGACGTGCCGCCTGCCATTCTGCCTGTCGCTCCGCCCGCTCCTCCCGTCATCGAGAAGACGGAGGTAACTCCGTTGCAGACCAAGGTTGCGCCGGAGATCGATGTGCCATCCCAGATGACGATCCCGGAGTTTGAGCTGGTTGATCTAGTTTACAGTCTAGTTGCGTATTACGAAGCGGGTGACCTAGAAAGGCTCGTCTCCCTTTTCAGTGCTAACGCCGAAGCGGATGGGGCGAAAGGCCTGACAAGAATCCGCAAGGACTACGCGGCGCTGTTTGAGACCACGGACATGCGCCAGTTGCGCATTGGCGAGTTGCGTTGGCAGCAGGATAAAGACATGGTGGCCGGCAGCGGTAATTTCAGCGTCAGCGTCTGGCGTAAAAATGGTGGTAAGCCTGTGGTCCAAAGCGGTGTGCTGAGGATCGATGTGGTCAGGAAAAGCGGGGAGTTGCTAATTACCAAGCTCTCTCATGTGGTGAACTAGGCACTAGTGTGTGTTTTGTTGTGTTGCTGAGAACATCATAGGGAATTGATGATGAAGCAGGGACGTATCGTAGGAATAGCTCTGTGTCTTGGCTGTTTGCTTGGTGGCAACAGCCATGCGGCGGCGATCGGTATGCCGCAACCGTCCGCCCGCATCGGCCTGGCCGTGGGAGTGGCCAACATGACGGTCAAGGACACGGAGAGTGGCACGGCCTCCGAATGGGTCGCCCGGCCGCTCAATCTAATCTATACAGATCTGCTTTTTTTATCCAATTACCGCTATTGGGCTGAGGCCTTCTATCAGGATGCAGTTTTGCCCGCAGCAACGCACCAGCTTGGCCAACGGGTCAAACAGCTCGGTGCGCGGCTGTCGCTTCAGGCACCATTGCCATTTTTTACCACGATTGATTCGTGGCTGGGTGCCGGATTACAGCTCTCCAGTGATCGTTACGATAGGCGCCATAACCTTGATGCCGACGGCTATCTGGCCCAGCAGTTCCCCGATCGTTCTGAAATTGGCGCGGCCCTATTGCTTAATTTTGTGGCGGAAAAAAATCTGGGCGGCCTGCGAGTGGGTGTTAAGGCGGAGCAGGTCATTGCGCTGGGTGACGGGGTGAGCGAGTCCACCCTAGCGTTGTTCTTGCTATTCGACTTCTGAGGGGAATGATATGAAATATTCGCAGGGATCCGCGTCGTTAGCAACGCTGTTGCTGCTATCTGCCTTGGGGCTGGCCGGTTGCAACGGTTTTCCTGGTTCAGAATCAGGTGATTTGGCATCAACGCGGCCCACCGCGCAACTCAGCGGTTACGTTGTGGATGACGCCCTGCGTGGCGCACTGGTCAACGTCTACGCCTTTGATGGTGGCGTCAGGGGCGCACTGCTCGGCACTACTACCACGGCAGCTGATGGTGCCTACACACTCACTATTGACGCCGTGCGTAATCGTCCGGTACTGATTGAGGCGCGGGGTGGTAGCTATGTCGAATTGGCGACTGGCGTCGAGGTCAACCTCAAAGAAGATGAGGTGCTGAGGGCTGCGGCTCTTGTTCAGGCGGGCAAACCGTTGTCGCTGATGGTAACGCCATTGACCCATTTGGCCGCTGCTCTGACGGAATATCGCATCGCTCAAGGGATGGCAGTTGAGGCCGCGATTGATTCGGCCAACGACGAATTGCAACAGCTCTTTGGTTTTAATGTAGTAACGGTCTATCCGCGTAGTATCGCCGACCAGGGAAATACCGCGGGGTTGAGCGATGATCGTCTCTATGGATTCTATACGGCATCACTCTCTAGCTGGTCGAAACGGATCAGTGAACAAAACGGTCTTGCACCACACACGGTCTACACCAGTATCGCCCTTAGCCAGCTGCTCTACAACGATATGGCTGCTGATGGCCTGCTCGACGGCAATGGCCGTAGCAAGGCTTCATCCCAGCCAACCGCGCTAGCCGCCGGTGTCGTTGTCCTCGGCCCCACTACTTACCGTTTGGCGTTAGCTCAAAACATGCTGGCGATGGCTGCTGGCAGTATTAACGCCACGGCTATCTCGGTTGATACGCTGTTGCCGCGCGCCTCCGCCTTGGCCAACAGTAGCCACCGTATCTTTGCGGGTGAGGCACCACGGCAGCCGGAGCAAAACAGTATCCAGTTCAGCTCTGACGAGAATCCGGATAATTACCGCAGTGGTGTTTTTAACTATGCTATCACCCTCGGCAGCCCCGAGATGATCAGTGGTGTCAGGGTGGAAATTGATGGGGCAGTTTTGCCTGTGACGCTGGTGCCGGGTGCGATGACAGTGCCGATCGATACCACACGTTATGCCGATGGCGAGCACTCGGTAAGGGTGATTGCCAAAGACTGGCTGGGCAATGTGGTGGCGAGCCATGCCGCTAGCTTCAAATTCGACAATACCTCGCCCCATGTCAATGTGACGTCGAATCTCTACACAAATAAAGAAGCGTATGCCCTACGCGGCACGCTTGGTGATAACGCCTCCGGCATCCAGCGCTTCGAAGTGCAAGGGCTGCCAATCACCATTGCGAATGATAATAGCTGGTCATTGAATCTAACCTTGGTGCCGGGTAACAACCCAGTGTCAGTTCTCCTGCAAGATCGGGCTGGAAATAAGTTTGTCCAGCAGTTGAACATCGTCTTGGACCAAACGGCACCCTTGGTGGATACCAGTGCAGGCCATGGCCCTGCCAGATTCTCAAATGGCGCTGGCCAGCCGGTCTCAAGGGTGTTGGCAGACAGCAATGATGACGTCCCGGTTTACCAGGAAAGCAATAGGCTCGACCTGAACGGTATCGCCATCAATCGCGCCGCCTTGCAGGAAAATGGTATTCCCTATTTTGCTTTCAAAGTCAGCGATCCTGTTGTCAACGGCGTAGCATCGGCGGACGATGAGTTGAGTGTGAATATGCGTTATGAAAAAAACGGTCAGGTGGTGGCTGACTGGAAACGCTTAAGTAGCGACACTGAGGAGTATTTGGTGCCGCTGGCATCGGAGACATTACACAGTGCTTGGTCACACACTGTACCGAGCGAGCGGCATGTCGTGCGTGTTCAGGCTGTGGATGGCGTGGGTAATGTCAGTGAAAAGATGTTCTCGTTCAAGATGGATGTTGTGGTGTCCGATGTCGTCATAGGGCAGATCGAAGAGCCTAGCTCGGCACTGTTTCAAAATACGGTCTTTTCCGCGAGAGCGAGCCTCAACGACATGACTTTTGCGGCATTGAACTACACTTTAACTAATGCTAACGGCAAGGCGATTTATGTCTCGATGAGCGATGATGGCGGCCATTCGGCCACGCGCGATTATGAAAAATTGGTGCGTGAGAACAAGGTCAGGCTTAAAACATCGACTGACTGGTTAATTGGGGTGGCCCAGAACATGGTTAACTTCTGCGATGGCACGGATAACGTGGTGGTTTGGCAACTTTACTCAAATCCGACAGCAGTCTTTAACTACACAGCAGGGGATTGGGTAGCCGTGAACCGGCCTGCACCGCTGTTTGGTCAAGTTGAAAATGTCACCAGCGATGCCCCCACGGCGGCTACGCCGGAAGCTTGGGGCGATGTGCCCGATTTCGACAATGACTTCTTCAATTACACGCATCAGACCACACCACAAGGTACGGTAACCCTCACCTATGATTACCGCGTTTCACTCGATACCTTTCAGGACGAACCCGCCAGCGTGATGAACTGGCGACTGGAGAAGGATGGTAAGCCGGTCCGTACCTGTAGCGATGAGCGTCGTAGTTTTAAACAGCGTGACAGTTACAGTTATGTCTCTGAACCCGGCTATCCAGCCGATAAACGCTCCACCGCCAGCGAACAGCAAGCGATCATTGTCGCTGGGTTTACGGTGATGAATAACACCACCTCCACCGAGATTATCCCCGTTAGCGGCTGGTATCGCATCCCAGCAGGACATGCCGTCACGATCACTAAACGTGTCCACACGCCAGCCATGACGGTGGACAACGATGTAGACGTCGCCAATTCCACCACTCCCGCGATATACACACCATTGTTATATGACAAACGCATCAGCTGGTCGGTGCAGCGCGCCTTGCGCTTGACGGCGGTGCATGATGCTGGGGTGGCTAACATCTTCGCCATGACACCGAAACAGACCAGCACAGGGGCCGGCACAGTCAAATATTCGATTGCGCGCTAACTATGCTGGCTGAGCCAGTGAGGGCAATTTGAGTTGTCATATTCATGCGAGCGAACAAGATAAAAGCGGCGAAAGCTGAGTTGTGCGTCTCTGAACCCGGGATAAGATAATCAACGGAACTTAAGGATGCCACTTTACAGCTTTGACACGGCAAACTTGGCCCATTAGCCCTCAATGTCCACTATACCTTTACGCTACTTCAAGCCATAGACCTCCAATGGATGTTGCATTTAAGCGTTCGACAGCTATGGAGAGCGCAGAGTAACCGTGCTGAGGCAACGAGCGAAAAATGAACAAGATCGTATGAAAATACAGGGCGGTCGGAAAAAAATTAGCTGCCGCGTAAGTGAGTGAGTTTTTAGTGAGGTAACAGCATAATTTCAATTCATTAATGCTCTAATTTTTGTCTATTATTGGTTGTGTGTATTTCAGTTCCAACCCAGTACTGAATGCTTACTTTTTTTGTTATGGCGTTATCGTTTTTTTACGATTGACAATTTTACTCAAAAGACGGTGGCAAAATCTACTATGCCACTACCTAGTACTAAAAATACAAACGTAACTGATTTATAAAACTGTGGCACCTGAACAAGGCTGTAGAAAAACTAGCGAGACTTCGAAAAAAATGGATTCCAGGTGTGCATTTATCCTTCTCAATGATTCGATCATTGAATACAGCGCATCTGATGAAGTGGTTTTTTCAATTTAAGTTCAGATATTTTTCGATAGGGTTTTCCTACAGCCTCAACGTAAAGTTGAGGGCGCGCCGCTTTTGGCGCGTCCCTCTCGAACGCCATGTTAGGTTTTGCGCGTGATTGCAAGACCTAATCTCGTGCTTTCTCCGTGTTTTGTGAAAACTTATATTACTGAAGCTGTTATGAGTACGCGATGACCCCCATTAAACCGGTGGGCTCCAGCAGAGCCAACGCGCACACTTGGTGTCGGCGTAGGAATTATATCAACGACGGCAAATTTTAAATCCCAATTGTCGGCTGTTTGGGGGAAGCTTTCTTGAGAAACGTGCCGGATTTGAAAGTTTTCTATGTGTCTTGGTTCAAATGTGTCGGGCACAGAAAAACGAACATTAAAATTGCGTGATGAACGTGGCCCCAGACCACCAGTACCAGTAAATTGACGCGCTTCTAAAGGCGTTGGATTACCCTCGATTTTGAGCAAAAAATCAGCCCAACTTCCACCACGTAAATCGTCGTTTCCGGTTGATAAAGTGACGCGTAAATGCAATGTTTTCATGTGATATCTCCATATGTTAAGCCTCCAAACGAAATGTGTCAGGCAATCGGAGGCAGCTTTGCCCGACGTAAAGTTGAGGGGTGCGCCGCTTTTGGCGCGTCTGCCGGAGCAACAGGTTAGGCCGGAGGTTTAAAATAAATCAGTGCGCGAAGTAATGCCCGGGATTAATTCCTTTTTTAAAGCCACCTTTTTCCTTGCATTTTCCGAAAAACCGAAGTTCTTCTCGAGCTTATGAGGTCGTTGACTCGGTGCGAAAATTTTCGTTGTGGTTGGATTATCGAAGGAGTAATTGAGGAGAGTTTTGGGTGCGACGTGAAATAAAATGAATATCGAGATATCGTTAAAGAATATGTGGGGCGGTTTCAATGACCAAGTGCAAAAAGCGCAGCGTGATGCTGCCTGAAATCGAAAGCGTCTGGTGTAAACAACTCTGCTGGGCATTTGAAGCCC
>JAYUTP010000264.1:0-10772 GCA_043755075.1 Tenderia sp. (SeqCode) | reverse complement strand
CCCTGTTCCAGTCCTTCGCGGCGGGCCTTCTCTTTCAGTGCGGCGATCTCTTTCTCCAACACCTTGTCATGTTCTACCGACCGCTCACTTTTTTTGTTCTGCGGCGCTTCTTTTTCGCCAATCTCTGGCTGCACCCAGGCCTTGAACGACTCATCTGAGGAGATGAGCCTAGACAAACGACTCACCCTTGCCTCCAATCACCAACTCACCCGAGTCCATCATGCGGCGGGCAATGGCCAGTATCTCTTTTTGTGCCGCCTCCACTTCACTCAAACGCACCGGGCCACGGGACTCAAGGTCATCACGCAGCATTTCGCTGGCGCGTTTGGACATATTTTTGAAAATCTTTTCACGTAGGATCTCATCCGCCCCCTTAAGTGCTAACACCAAATTATCAGAAGAGACTTCACGCAGCAGCGACTGAATGCCACGGTCATCGATCTCGGCAATATTGTCGAAAACAAACATCAAGTCTTCAAGCGCCTGCGCCAGTTCAGCGTCGGCCTCTTTTACCTCATCGAGAATCTCGCTTTCGGTGGCGGTATCCATAAAGTTAAGAATGTTGGCGGCTGTTTTTTTGCCACCGACATTAGACGATTGAACACTGGTATTGCCGGTAAACTGCTTATCGAGAATCATATCCAGTTCATTCAGTGCTGCGGGCTGAATGCCGTCAAGCGAGGCGATGCGCATAATGGTATCGGAGCGGGTACGTTCTGGCATCAACGCCAGTACCTGCGCCGATTGGTCAGCGTCGAGATATGAGAGCACGATGGCGATGATCTGCGGGTGTTCACGACGGATCACTTCGGCAACCGCTTTTGGCTCCATCCATTTAAGCGACTCAAGCCCTTTGGAGTTGTGACCAAACAGGATGCGATCGATCACCTGCGCGGCCTTGCCTTCCCCAAGCGCTGAAATGAGCAGTTTTTTGATGTAATCTTCTGACCCCCCCATCGATGCCTGGCCCTCAACCATCGCGACAAAGGAGTTTAAAACATCCGCCACGGTCTGTTTTTCAACATTGGCCATATGGGCCATGGCGCTGCCGATTCTCTGCACCTCTTTTGGCCCCATCCTCTTCAGCACTTCTGCCGCATCGGCCTCACCAATGCTCATCAAAAGAATCGCGGCACGCTCAGCGCCGCTTAGACTCTTGGCCTTTTCATCACTCTCATCCATCGTTTTCAACCCATCCTTTCATAATGTTGGCGACCCGGTGCGGCTCCTGTTTGGCAACCGATTTGACAACCTCCAGCTGTTGATCGTAAGTAACTCCCGGCAACATTGGCATCTGTTGATTAGCAATGGCAGGCAACGCGCCATCCGTACCAACTGCTGCCGGCAAGTCGTCATCACTGGCGGCACCCTTCTCTGCCAAAGCCTTAAGTACCGGTTTAAGCACTACAAAGATAATCAATATCACCGCCACAATTCCCAGCAACTGTTTGCCCGCATCCCAGAGCCAGGGCTGATCGAGCATTGACGGTTCAGCCTCCGGCGCAAGCTCGGGTGGCGGCAGGAATGGCACATTGATCACGTTGACGCTGTCGCCGCGAGCGGCATCAAAACCAATGGCCTCTTTCACCAGCGCTGTGATCTTGGTCATCTCGTCGTCAGAGAGCGGCTTGTTACTTACCTCACCGGCATCATTTTTAGTCGACCTTTCATCAATAACAATCGCGGCGGAGAGACGCTTCAGTACCCCCGTCTGATGGCGGGTATGACTGATGGTCTTGTCGAGTTCATAGTTTTTAACACTGCGACGACTGCTGTTTGCGGCGGGACTGGCGGCTCCCGCAGCGGCTGGCGCCACAGTGTTTCCAGCCTGGGCAGGTTGATTGCTCAGGGTGCCGGGCACACCACTGCTACCGGCGCCAACATTACTCTCTTCAACAGTCTGCTCACTTCTGATAGAGGGCAGATCAGGATTGTAAGACTCCAGGGTCTGTTCAGTCACCGTAAAATCGAGATCAACCGCTACCTGTGCCTTAACCTTGCCGATCCCAATAATTGGTTCGATGATCTCCTGAATCCGCTTCATGTAATACTCTTCAAGACTCTTGCGATACTCGAACTGAGTGCTGGAACGACCCAATTCATTGGCCTCTTCCAACTTGGTCAGCAGACGCCCATTTTGATCCACCACCGTGACATCCTCGACCTCAAGATTGGGGATGCTGGAGGCAACCAGATGAGCAATCGATGAGGCTTGCTCGGGGGTCATGACACGCCCCTGATAAAGATTGAGCATCACTGATGCCGTGGGTTTTTTTCGGTCACGGACAAAGGCTGATTGCTTGGGAATGGCGAGATGAATTCTGGCTGACTGAACGTTGTTCAGCGAGGAGATAGTCTTAGCCAGCTCACCCTCAATGGCGCGCTGGTAACGGGTGGTTTCAGCAAACTGGCTGGTGCCAAAACCCTGATCCTTGTCGAGCAGTTCATAACCAGTGCCACTGCCCTTCGGCAGACCAGCACCAGCCAATTTCATACGTGCCTCATGGACCTGTGGCGCATCGACCATGATGGCACCCGTGGCATCGTTAACCTGGTATTTAATCCCCGCCTGACTCAACGCGGTGGAGATCTCCATCACCTCTTGATCTGAAAGATTGCCGTAAAGCATGCGATAGCTGGGGTTCTGCGACCAGAGCACAATCGCCACGGCCAATGCCACACAGGCGGCAAATCCGACCATCAATCCAACTTGTCTGACCAGCGGCAGGTTGTTGAAACCTGCACCGACATCTTCTGCCTTAACCAACGCCATAATAACTCCTACCCCGTCTCATCAGATCGGCATACTCATAACATCTTTGTAGGCCTCGACCAGCTTGCTGCGCACCTCAGTCATGGCGGTAAAGGAGATTTTGGCCTTCTCGGAGGCAATGGCGATATCAACCATACTGACACTCTGATCGCCCATTTCAAAACGTGTCTTCAGGTCACCGGAGGCTTTTTGCGTTGCGTTGACGGCGTCGATTGAGTTACCCAGCAGTTCAGAAAAGTTGACGCCACCTTGGGGGGCCGCTTCAGGAGCTGCCTGAACCCCTTGGGCCTGCGCCGCTAACACCCGCATCTGCATCAACACCCGATCAATACCCATATCGCTCATAATTTTTCTCTCCACAGATTACAACGGCACATTAGTGATCGCCCGGTATGGCAACACCTTGTTCCCGCATCCGTGCGAGTTTGTAACGCAAAGTACGTGGGCTGATGGCAAGCTGTTCAGCCGTTGATTTTTTACTGCCGCCACACTCACGCAGTGCGCTAAGGATCAGATCACTCTCCTTAGCTTTAAGATCACCGTTCAGACCAGTCTCAATCAGATCGGCCTCGACTACCTCAAAAGGAGTAAGTGCCAAATATTCGTCTTTCCCTTCATTCTCAAAGCAAAGATCGTACCCAGAAATTAAATTCCCCGAACAAAAAATCAAGCCCCGCTGAATGACGTTTTCCAACTCTCGTACATTGCCAGGCCAGTGGTATTTTTCCAACGCACTTTTAGCTTCGCTACTGAGTTGGGGCGGCAGCCTACCTGCGGAATATTTGTGAATAAAGAGTTCGGCTAGGGCCACCACATCACCCTTGCGAACACGGAGCGGTGGCAGCGTCAAAGGAAAAACATTGAGACGGTAATAAAGATCCTCACGGAAACGCCCTTCGGCCACTTCGTTTTTCATGTTGCGATTGCTGGTAGCCAAAACACGAACATTAAGCGCCACCGGTTTTTTGCCGCCTAAGCGCTCCACTTCACGCTCCTGCAATACCCGCAACAGCTTGGCTTGAAGTGCGAGGTCCATCTCGGAGATCTCATCCAGCAGCAGTGTGCCATCCTGGGCCTGTTCAAACTTACCGGCAGAGGATTGATAGGCACCAGTGAAGGCCCCTTTCTCATAACCAAACAGCATCGCCTCCAGCATGTTTTCGGGAATGGCAGCGCAATTGATGGCGATAAAAGGACCATTGCGCCGTGGTGAACAGCTGTGAATGTGGCGGGCTATCACCTCTTTACCCGTGCCACTCTCGCCATTGAGCATGACGGTGACATCGGTGGCCGCGACCCGCTCAGAGAGTGCCACGACCTCCATCATGCGCGGATCCTGTACTATCAAATTGGGGCTGGGGCTTTTCTGCTCCAAGTAGCGGCTGACCATATTGATCAGCACTTCTGCCTCAAAGGGTTTTACCAGATAGTCACTGGCCCCGTCGCGCATCGCCTCTACTGCTTTTTCGACACTACCATAGGCAGTCATCAACACGATCGGCAGGCTCGGGCACTTGGCTCGTAATTGTTGCAACAGCTCGTGACCACCCATCGGCTGCATGTTCACATCACTCACCACCATGGAGAACTTCTCGCTCTCCACCAGCTTAAGTGCGGCCTGGCCATTAGCAACGGCCTTAACAACAAAACCCGCCATCTGCAGCGTGTCGCATAACGCCTCACGCAATGAAATATCATCTTCAACCACAAGAACAGCTGCTGAACTCATACACATACCTCATCTGTTAAGCTCTGTTCAGAAACACCATTCACCGCCTTCAAGCACGGCAGAAGTATCCTGAACTCAGTACCATTCCCTGGCTGCGTATTAAAGGTGATTTCACCACCAAATTTTTCAATCACCGACTTCACCACGGCCAATCCCAGCCCCGTCCCCTGTGGCCGAGTGGTGACAAAGGGTTCAAATATTCGATCTTTTATGACCTCATGAATACCGCAACCGTTGTCACGCACAATAATCTGCAAAGTGTTGGCATCACACTGCGTGAAGATCACTTCGATGAGCGGATTAGCCACCCCGTTACTGGCATTCAGTGCGTTCATGACTAGGTTAATCAGTGCCCCCAACAGCGCATCCTGATTCCCCTTAATATGATGTTGTGGCAGCTCATTGATAAGTCGCAACTCACACCCTTTAAGCTGGGCTTGCGCATTCACCGCCTCTGCCAGTTGTTTGATTAAGACATCGATCAAAAAGAGACGCTCCTGCTCCTGCGCCTGCGCGCCACCCTTCACATAAATCAGCATGTCGCTGACCATGGCCTCGATGTGGCGTAATTGATCACGAATTTTATCGGTATATTTTTCGACCATGTCCGGTGACGAGCTATGATGGCGGAGCGAGGAGATGTAGAGCAGCGCGGCAGCGGTAGGGGTACGCACCTGATGCGCCAGGGACGCGGCCATCTGCCCCATCGCTGAGAGCCGCTGATAACGACTCAGCTTTTCATGGAGTTCGCGAGTCTCACTGATATCCTTGATTAGCAGGATCTGGCCCGGCTCACTGCCCAACGAACTGGTAGCGATGCTGACGCGACGACCATCACACAGCGACACCTCATGACCATCATCAAACTGCGGCGCAAAGGCACGCTGAATCACGTTACGCCAAGCAATCCCTTTTAGCGGCTCACCCAGCAACTCAATCGCAGCGGGGTTGATTTCGCACACAACTCCCTTGCCATCAAGCACCACCACACCACCGGGCAAGGCATTGAGCAGATGTTCAAAACGATTAGCGAGGCGCTGAGTCTCGTCGAACTGTTCTAAATGTTCGTCACGGGCTTTGGCGAGATCGCACTTGAGTTGCTCGACCTGACATTCGAGCTGGTGATAAGAGATGATGAGCTGCTCAGACAATTGATTGAACGTCTGAAAGGCGCTTTCGAGATGCTCTATCTTGTTGGTGTTCTGGCCACTCATTCACATCTGCCCCGGTTATTGCAATCCCGCCACCACTGGGGGACTGCAACAGAACAAAAGCAATGTTTAAGCCAGTTATAGATACATTATATATTTCATGTGGTTGCGTTCATGTACAAACGCAAACGTCAAAATTACATCATCTCTTCCGTACGCTGCATTCCATATTTACGCATCTTCTCAACCAAGGTTGTGCGCCGTAACCGCAAACGATTGGCGGCATGAGCAACAATCCCATCGGCCTCATCCAGCGCCTGCTGAATAAAGTGGCGCTCAAGATTGGCCAGGTACTCTTTCAGATCCAGCCCCTCAGCAGGCAAACGCGGCATGCCATCGGTTGACGGTTCGTACAGCATGGTCATCGTAACCGGCGCAGGCATGTCAGATGAATCAGGTGAACCATGCATGGTACGGTCGGTCAACAGCTCCGCCGAAAGCCCCTGGAATTTAGCTGGCAACTCCTTATAATCAACCACGGACGTGGGATACATGATCACCAACCGCTCCACCAGATTGGCCAATTCGCGGACATTACCAGGCCAGCTATAGCGACATAGCGCCATCATCGCTCCCTGCGCCAGCCGCACCGAACCGCGGCCATCATGTTCAAGACGGGTAATCAACTCACTCACCAGCAGCGGAATATCTTCGACGCGCTCACGCAGTGGCGGCATCTCAATCGGGAAAACATTAAGGCGATAATAGAGATCTTCGCGGAACCGCCCATCGAGAATCTCCCGCTCCAGATCATGATGAGTGGCCGCGACGATACGTACATTACTGGCAATGCTCTTATTGCTACCAACACGTTCAAAGGTTCGTTCCTGCAATACTCGCAATAGTTTCACCTGCATATGCAGACTCATATCGCCAATTTCATCTAGGAATAAAGTGCCGCCCTCCGCCAGCTCGAAACGCCCCTGACGAGCGCTAATAGCCCCCGTGAAAGCACCCTTCTCATGGCCAAAGAGCTCACTTTCTAGTAGATCAGCCGGGATGGCGCCGCAATTGATGGGCACAAAGGGCTTTGAACGGCGTGATGAATAGTAGTGGAGATTGCGCGCCACCACCTCTTTCCCCGTGCCCGATTCACCAAGGATCAAGACATTGGCATCGGAGACGGCAACCTGCTCAATCAGCTTGCGCACCTGACGAATGCTACGACTATTGCCTACCAAACTGCGAAACAGCTCAGGTGAATTTCCCCGTCCTGTGGGCTTGTTTTCACAATTCTCACGATAAATCTGTGCCTGCTGCAGACCATTAATCATCTGCTTGTATTTGATAGGGTGCTCAAGGTAACCGATCGCGTCTCTAACCACCGCATCAGGATAGAACCCCAGTTCTTGGCACTCACGAAGTAGCAGTATGGGAACAACAGGATCTTTTTTCTTGAGTGCTTGAACTAGCTCAATCAAAAGTTCGGGAGATGAGCACTCCCCCAGCATCACTGCCTGGAGCGGCAGATCAACCTGGCCGACCATATGCTCCCACCCCTGACATCCAGAGGCCCAGACCTTCGGCACATCAATAAACTCCAGAACAGAGTGCAATTCATGACGCCTAGAGTCATTATCATCTATCAGCAAAACGGCTGATTCACGAATGGCCACCTTGGTAATCCTCCCTAAAAAACTTTATTGAAAAAAGCTGAAATACTTGGCTTATTAATAACATAAACCTAACATCGATAATGTCAAAAATTTGTCATTAGGACAATAGTAAAACCGGGGTTATTCAGCATTTTTCAAATAAAAAGCAATTAAATAGTGCTTTTTTTAAGCTTGGCAATATGCCGACGATGGCAGCGGAAGATATATTTCTCCAGCATCACCTGAAGAGGCTCGGGGAGAGGGTCAAAAACAACGCCGATTTTAGAGGCGTGAGGAGAAAAACATTCCAGAGATTTCACCCTACCTTGGAAAATAACTGGGAACAGGAAGCGTAAATCAAGATACAGTTCAAGCGTAACGCCAGCCCCCTGAGGTGGTGGATTGTCACTTGAAACCCAGATTAAAGTATTTGAACTCAACGTAGCAGAAACCGGCTCAGGTAAATCTTTACCTGCAGCAACAAGCTGAGATACCAGCTCAAGAACAATATTTATTTTGAAATCGAGACGATGAATCTCAGCAACCACTCCCCCGTCTTCCTCATGAAACTCACGAGAAGTGGCTTCACCCAAACCAAGAATTGCCTGAAAACGATTAATATTTTTCTGCTCAAGAAGTTGAGCAGAATCACCCTGCCCTGCCACCGTCAAATAACAGCGTAAAGGAAAGGTTAATTGACAAGATAAACCACTCGTTGAATCTTCAAGCATTCACTAAATCCTTGTGATTTGCGTTGACACCATGACAATGCACTATTTTTAAAACAACAAGCTACGAAGCGCTAACATCCAAGTAAGCATTAACCGCTTTACGCGAACTTTCCAAATCGCTAGCGCCTTGGGCAACACGCTCTTTTTGCAATCCTGCCAACATCACCACTTCCTTGTCTGAATTTATAACCGAGATAATAGTTTGACGCCAAAGATCAAGAAGCGAAGAAGCAAGATACGACTCAACCAAATTTCCTGAAAGTAGTTTTAATACAGCATCCCGCTGCACTTCAATCTCAACTACAACCTCCCACTCATCGTGTCTGGCGGCTTCAACCATTTTTTGGCTCATTGAAAATAGAAAATCTATCTTTTGAGTTAACTCTTCATCAGAAAGTCGCATTTTCACAGCAAAGGAATTCCGCACAATATCAAGCGATAGGAGCTGCAACACTACCCTGCCGACGCAGAATCTCTGGAATCGCATCCCAGGCAGATTTTATCTCTAGCAACAACCCAGAAACCTCATTCAATATATCGGTGTTGTTATACAAATTAGCCTCTACCAGACGCCTGCCCATATAGTCATAAAGCGCATCAAGATTTTCCGCAATCTCGCCACCCGCCTCTTTATCCAAACTCATTCGAAGACCATCAATAATCGAGATAGCCCATGACACATGCGTACCTTTTAGGGAAATTTCGCCGCGCTGCATATAGCCTTTTGCCAGATTTATCTTTTCCAGCGCCCCTTCAATAAGCATTTGAATGAGCCGATGCGGAGTCGCTGACTCAACACCTGTATGCGATCCGACCTGCTTGTAATGTGAGGCACCTTTTAAGTTCTGAGGATAATTCATTGTCTATCTCCACAATCCACATCAATACTCACAGCAGGATAAATTATATCAACCACCAACATAACAAGCTCGACACCATCACGCTTAACGAGGTAATTGGCTTAACTGTTGTGTTAAAGAATTTCCCGTTGATTGCAACCTTGCAATCAATCCATCTAATGCGGAAAACCTAGTGCGAAAATTTACCTCAGCTAGGCCAAGCTGGTACTCGATGGTAGCCCTGCGTTTGCCTATATCGCTAATATTCGAATTAATACTTGTCTTACGCGACTCGATGATTCCTGTTGCTGAAACTATCTCACTGACTGCGGCCTCAAAACGTACCGCAATACCCTGAGTGGCGTTAGAGAACAGATCTGCTACTCCTGAGTAATTAGCGGCTATTGCCTTATCAAGTTTAGCGATATCAAGGGATAGTTCACCTGTTTTTGGATCTGTTTTTACACCAATCTCAGCGACATGTTGGAAACTCAAACCAGTGGCGCTGGTATTGAATATTGACTGAATTTTTCTATTAACACCGCGCACAACACCCTCTCGATCAAGGGTGCCACCACTGGTACCCAGCGTTTTTGTCACTTTTTGCAGGTCATTGTAAGCATCAACAAATTTTTGAACCGATGCTTTGACAGATGCCGTATCGCGAGCAACATCCAGCGTTTGCGCCGTACCCGAAGCTTTTAACGTCAGGCTCACCCCTTGCAGAGCTGTAGTTACCACATTGCTCGAACTTGTAACACCAATTCCATCAACCTTTACACTAGCATCAGCAGCCGCATTACCCGCCAGCGTTTCAAACCCGAGCGCCGTCGAGATACTTGCTGTTGTAGCAGCACCAACAGTAATCGCATTGGCCAATCCCGTCTCTTTTGCAGTCAATACCAGCTTGCTATTTGTTCCAGTATTGACAACAGAAGCAACTACACCGGTATTGTTAGTGGCGCCGTTGATAGCATCCCTGATGCCACCCAAGGTGTTATTGGTGCCATCGACTACAATCTGAAACGTTCTAGGAGTACCACCAATATTCTGGGATATCTCCAGAGTACCGGTAGTGCCAATGCTCGTGGTTGCATTGGCATAACTCGGCGCACCTGCCTTACCAGAAGTCAGTTTATGGGTTTGGGCGAGGGAAATTACTTCAATGGTATGAGCACCAACTGCGGCTGTTTTATCCGCCGTTGCGGTAAATAGGGCTGTATTAGAAGAGGTAGCTGAATAGACCTGGAACTTATCGGCGCTACTCAATCCTTTCATCGCCGTTTGAAAGGTGGAAAGGGCACTTTTCAACTGACCATAAGCGCTCAACTGCGCATCAAGCTTTGTTCCAAGCGCATTTAGATTGTCGAGGGGACGACGTTCCAGCGACATTAACTGGGTAACGATGCCGTTAACATCCAGTCCAGAGCCAATACCACTCGCTGTTAATGCCGCCATAATTTACCTCACTAAAATAGTCTTAACATCAAGAGGCAGATTCCGTGCCAGCAATTCAGGCCTTAACATCGGAAAGCAACCCACCTCCACTCTGCAATGATCGAAGCACTTTCATTACGTCCTCGCTAGGTATCTGTCGAACCACTTCATTTGTGGTTGGATCAATCACCTTCACAACGGTAACACCACTTTCCTCATCGATACTAAAACTCAAGTCTCGGTCAATAGTTTGCATATAATCGCGCATCTTATGTACCGCTTCCTTTACATCGTCAGGGGAAGCTACCGAATCGGACTGCTTCGATGCGGGCGTGTCTTTGCCGTTTGCGGCAACCAGTCTCCCTTTATCAACAACAGGCAAGGTTGAAGCCTCTTTAATCGAGGATATTGAACCGGTAGCCGAAGCAATAGCCGGCCTACTCATAACTAATGTTAA
>JAYUTP010000263.1:0-4244 GCA_043755075.1 Tenderia sp. (SeqCode) | reverse complement strand
TCCGTGGTTGCCTGCGCCACCTTTTCCAGTGACTCACCACGCAGTTCAGCAATATGCTCGGCAACATAGCGGGTGTAACCGGGCTGATTGGTCTTGCCGCGATAAGGCATGGGGGTAAGATAGGGGGAGTCGGTCTCGACCAGCATCCACTCCAACGGCATCTTCTGCGCTATCTCTTTCAAGTCTGTAGCGGTCTTGAAGGTGACGATGCCGGAAAAGGAGATGTAGAAGTTGAGTTCGATGGCGCGCCGGGCGGTCTCCCAGTCATCGACGAAACAGTGCATCACGCCGCCGACACTGGCGGCACCCTCCTCTTCCAGAATGTTAAGCGTATCGGGTTGGGCGTCGCGACTGTGGACAATCAGCGGTTTGCCCGTGACCTTAGCGGCAGCAATGTGGCGGCGAAAGCGATCGCGCTGCCACTCGGTATCCTCTTTGAAATGGAAGTAGTCGAGGCCAGTCTCGCCAATGGCGACCACCTTGGGATGTTCTGCCAGCTTGATCAACTCATCAACAGAGGGGTCATGCCCCTCCACTTCGCAAGGATGCAGACCGACAGAGGCGAAGACACTCTCAGACTTTTCCACCAGCGCCATCATGCCCGGCCACAACTCCATATTGATGGCAACACAGAGCATGTGGTTCACCCCCAGCTCTTTGGCCTGGGCATAGACATGATCGAGATCAAAACCGAGCTTTTCAAGATCGAGGCGATCAAGGTGACAATGGGAGTCAACAAGTTGAATGCTCATAATATAATGGGGCCTTAGCTTATGGATTGACGGGGAGATATTACATGGTGTGCGTCGGACGATCCGACTTCAGGGCGCCGCCAAGATAGGCTTCGATCTTCTTGCGGGCGCCCTCGCCATCCTGGTCAGCGGCAAACTGCACACCAATGCCAGCGACACGATTACCCTGCGCCCCTTTTGGGGTCACCCAGATCACCTTGCCCACCACTGGCAACTTTTCGGTCTCTTCCATCAGTTTGAGCAGCAGGAACACCTCATCCTCCAGCTTGTAATCTTTGTTGGTAGGAATGAAGAGGCCGCCGTTTTTCACAAATGGCATATAAGCGGCGTAAAGCGCCCCCTTGTCCTTGATGGTGAGGGAGAGAATCCCCTGGCTACGAGCTGCGGAACTGCGTTGTTCTTCAGACATTGGTTTTCCTAACTCCTCGGTACAGCTGCAGCAAACATTTTCTGCCACTGGATCATCAGACCCTCCATCATCAACGTGGCATTGAAGTTACCTTCGACCTCACGCAACGCGGCCTGTACCCGCTCTAACCACAACATTAAGTTTTTCAAAGATACCCGATCGGCCAGATTAAGCAAACGTGGCTGGATGTCACGATTGACCAGATGGGGCGGGTGCTGGCAACTTTTCAGCCGCACTAGATCGACACTCCAGGCATAGAGCCAGTAGAGACTGCTCTCAGCGCCGGACTTAACCTGTCTGGCGGCAATCTCAATGGGATCAACCTCTTGTTTGGCTAGCGTTTCCAGCGCCTGAAACCACTCCAGTCGCTCCTGCAAGATATTGTCGTCCGCAAACCGCGCCGCCTTTAATGGCGCACCATCCGCCAGCGCCAGCAGTAACTCGCTGTTGGCCGTGCTACCGCAGGAATTGAGCCATGCCGTGCCCTGCTCCGGCGCCACCGCGCCAAAGCGGATCGCCTGGCAGCGAGAGCGGATCGTCGCGGGTAGCTGTGCCGGGCGGTGGGTCACCAAAATCAGCACCGTGCCCGATGACGGCTCCTCCAGCGTTTTGAGCAGACTGTTGGCGGAGTTGACGTTCATAGTGTCGGCTGGCGTCACCACTACCACCTTGTGGCCCGAGTATTGGGATTTGAGCGCCAGATAGTGGCCAATCTCACGGATCTGATCAACGCCGATATTTTTCTTTCCCTCCAGCGGCGAAATCACCGCCAAATCAGGGTGATTGCCCGCTAGGTAGAGCAGGCAGGCGCGGCACTGGCCACAAGGTTCGCCCTCAGAACCCGAGCTTCCACACAGCAGCGACTGGGCAAGATAGAGTGCAAACGCCTGCTTGCCGACACCTTGCGCGCCCGTCAGTAGCAGCGCATGGGGCAGTCGCCCCTGCTGTCTGCTCTGCTGCAGGAGCTGCCATTGTGATTGCTGCCAAGGGTATAAGGGCATTGCTATCTGATCACTGCTGCCAATAGGGTTTCGAGCTGCATTGTAACTCGATCAAGCGTCTGGCCAGCATCGATTACGCGGTAACGATTGGGGTGTTGCGCGGCCAACGCCAGATAGGCGGCGCGA
Organism: Tenderia sp. (SeqCode); assembly: GCA_043755075.1. Classification (GTDB taxonomy): domain Bacteria; phylum Pseudomonadota; class Gammaproteobacteria; order Tenderiales; family Tenderiaceae; genus JAKFXL01. Next base: position 1,956 of record JAYUTP010000263.1, on the reverse strand, counting down.
ATCCGTTCAAAGAAATCCTGTTTTTCGCGCTCAAAGCGGTCGGGCTCTTGTTTGCGCTTGGCGGCACGCGCCAGTCCCACCGCAACCGGGGCATCCAATAACAGTGTGATATTGGGGCGCAGCGCCCCTTGCACCCACTGCTCCAACTGGGCGATACGTTCGATATCAATACCGCGACCACCGCCCTGATAGGCGTAGGTGGCATCGGTAAAACGGTCGCACAACACCCACTTACCCGCTGCCAGAGCCGGTTCGATCACTTCAGCAATATGCTGGGCGCGGGCGGCAAACATCAGTAGCAGCTCGGTATCGTCAGCCATCTTCTGATTGCGGTGGTCAAGCAGCAGGCCACGGATCTTCTCCCCCATCTCGGTGCCACCCGGCTCACGAGTAATCACCACTTGCTCGCCATGTTCGCAAAGATACTGGCGCACAAATTCGAGATTGGTTGACTTGCCAACCCCCTCGATCCCCTCCATGGTGATAAACAAACCGCGCTGCATTACCCTCTCCTCTTTCCCAGTTTATTTGAGTGTAAGCAGATAGGCTTGAACAGCGGCCTCATGCTCTGCCAGTGTGGCGGAGAATTGGTGAGCACCATCGCCCTTGGCAACGAAGAAGAGTGCTACGCCAGCCGCAGGATGCAGCGCTGCGTTGATGGCCGCACCGCTGGGCATCGCAATGGGTGTTGGCGGCAAACCATAACGGGTGTAAGTGTTGTAGGGGGTATCTGTTTGCAGGTCACGGCGCCGAATATCGCCATCGTAACTATCGCCAATCCCGTAGATTACCGTTGGATCGGTCTGGAGCCGCATCCCCAGTTGCAAGCGCCGCACAAAGACACCGGCAATCACGTCGCGCTCAGCGGGCACTCCCGTCTCGCGCTCAACGATGGAGGCCATGATCAATGCCTCATAAGGCGACTGGTAGGGCAGCCCTTCAGCACGCTGCGACCACTCCTGTTCCAGCCGCGCCGACATGGCGCTATAGGCGCGTTTGAGAAAATCGAGATCACTCATTCCGCTTGGAAAACGATAGGTGTCCGGGTAGAAACGCCCCTCCGGATGTTCATCGGCAACACCGAGCTGAGTCATGATTTGGGCGGGCGATAACCCTTTGAGCGTATGCAGCAGTTTTTCATTGCTATTGATCGCCTGCATCAGCTGTTTGAAGGTCCACCCCTCTATCACCGTCAGAGAGTGCTGGAGCACCTGCCCCTTCACCATGTGATCAAGCAGTGTCAACACCGTCATCCCCGGCTCAATGTGGTACTCGCCCACATGCAGCTGTCCGGATACGCCATTCCAGCGCCCCCACCAACTGAGATAACGGGGATAATCGATCAGGCCGCGCGCCTTGAGGGCATTGGCAACCTGGCCAAGACTGGCGCCAGGCTTCACCTCAAACAGCTGTGGTGAAGTAAGCACCAGCGGTTTGGTTGTGAGACTGTAAAACTGCCAGCCGATAAGACTCATCCCCAACAGCGCCACCACCACCGCAACGCCAAACAGACCCTTAAACGATCTCATATTCACCTTTCTGTTGTCGTTTGCCATGCAAGGCATTCAGCAATTGCTGTGTCACGCGCCCAACCTCATAACACTGCTGACCGAGTTGCCGTACCGGCCAGAGACCGATGATTGAGTTAGTGACAAAGACCTCATCGGCCCGTTCAAGATCATCACGCGAATAGTACTGACACTGTACCGGAATGTTCAGTAGATCTGCGAGTTCGAAAATCACCTCACGGATAATGCCAGCCACCCCGCTGTTTGACAAATCAGGGCTGTGAAGAGTGCCATCGCGAATAAAAAAGAGATTGCTCATTGTTCCTTCAATAACCTGACCAACCATATCGCTCATCACCCCTTCGGCAATGGCGGGATCACTCCACTCTGCCCGTGCCAACACCTGTTCCAGACGATTGAGATGTTTTATGCCCGCCAGCGCCGGATT
>JAYUTP010000262.1:0-10654 GCA_043755075.1 Tenderia sp. (SeqCode) | reverse complement strand
ATCGTCGATATCCACGCCCAGCGGCCGATGAAGGGGTATCCCATTTACAGCGCCGCCAAGGCCGGGCTCGCCATGCTCACCCTGTCGCTGGCGCGGGAGTTGGGGCCAGAGGTGCGTGTCAACGGCGTCGCCCCCGGCGCCATCATCTGGCCCGAACATGAGATGGATGACAATACCAAGCAGCAGATCATCGACCGCACCGCACTTAAACGTCAGGGATCACCCGCAGACATCGCCCGCACCGCGCTGTTCCTGATTCGCGATGCCGACTACATCACCGGTCAGGTTATTAGCGTGGATGGTGGGCGGTCGCTGGGGTATTAATAAAATTTCAGAACAATGTTCTTGGGGATGACAATCAGCCTTCTTTTCATTACTAAAGCTGTTCTTTTGATTTACGGCCCGGGTTCGATACCCTTTTGGCCTATGCGCATAATGAACAAGTGAGATAGCCGGCCTTGCTGAACCCTTTTTCACACCCGCTGCACCAGCCCTTGAAGCGGCTCCCTTGGTGGATGTCGTTCTGGACGCTGTTGATCACGTTGGTGACGGGGGCCGCGTTGGCCAATGAGCTGCCGACAGAGGTCACTATTGGGGTGCTGGCCTATCGCACCAAGGAGCGGACCGTCAGCGACTGGCAACCTACCGCCGACTACCTGAGTCAGGCGCTGCCAGGCCACCGCTTCATCATTCTCCCACTTTTTTACCAGGAGCTGGGTAACGCCGTTGCCGCTCACGAGATCGACTTTGTCGCCACCAATACCGCTCACTATGTTCTGCTGGAGGCGCGTTACGGTCTCAGCCCACTTGCCACGCTGCTGCGTTCCGGTCCCGGTTATTCGCTCAAGAAGTTTGGTGGCGTCATCTTCACCCGTGCCGACCGCGCTGATATCAACGCCATCGCCGACCTCAAGGGAAAATCATTTATGGCGGTGAGCGAAGAGTCTCTGGGCGGCTTTCTGGCCGCCGCAGGGGAGATGGATTTGGCGGGTTTTAATATCCACAGCGACCCCTCGCGGCTCCTGTTCACTGGACTTCCCCATGATCAGGTGGTCGAGGGGGTGCGTAGCGGTCAAGTGGATGCTGGTACAGTGCGCAGCGATGTACTGGAAGGTTTAGTGGCCCAAGGCCAGATCGACCTTGCTGAATTCAAGATTATCAATCCCAAGACGGAAATGGGGTTTCCCTATCAACTCTCCACCGCCCTTTACCCCGAGTGGCCTTTTGCCAAACTCCCGCATGTTGCGGAGGCATTGGCCAAACGGGTCGCTGTGGCGCTGATGACGCTGGAAGAAAACAGCCCCATCGGCGAGGCGGCGGGCTATGTCGGCTGGACCGTGCCGGTCAATTACGAATCGGTGCATCGCCTGCTGAAACAGCTGCACATCTCCCCCTATAACCAACCGACCACCTTCAGCCTGCGCGAGGTGCTGCAACGTTACCTGCTCTGGATCATGGGTATGGGCGCGGCCATCACCGCCGTGGTGATCTTTGTCGCCCTGCGCCTGTCGCGGCTCAACGGCAGCCTCACCCAGGAGGTGGGGCTGCGTCAAGGCGCGGAGGCGGAGCTGCGCCAGATCAACGAGGATCTGGAGTCACTGGTGGCGGCGCGGACGGCGGCGCTCAACAGCGAGATCAACGAGAGAAAGGCGGCCGAGGAGAAGATCCGCCAAGCCGAGACTATGTTGCGGGAGATGTCCGATAGTCTGCCGGGAGTAATCGCTGAATACAGCTCCGATGACCGTGGCATCCGCTTCAATTTCGTCAGTAAGCATGTAGAGGATCTGTTTGGCGTTGATCGCGATGCCGCTCTCCACAACCCCAACCTATTACTGGCGCGGCTTGTGGCGCAGGACCGCGATAACTTTGTCGCGGTTAGGCGCGGGGCTGAACAGGCCAGCAAACCGTGGGAGTGCGAGTTCCGTATTGAGCGACCTGACGGCACGCTGCGCTGGGTCAAGGGGGCTGCGGTGCCGGTGCGGCGCATCGATCATGCGGACAGAGCCAGCCAGACCATCTGGAGCGGTTATCTTATCGATATTACCGAGGAGAAACGGCTTGGCGAAGAACTAGCCCAGGCCAAGGAGGCCGCCGACAGCGCCAATCGCGCCAAGAGCCGCTTCCTCGCCAACATGAGTCACGAGATCCGCACTCCGATGAACGCCATCATCGGTATGTCCCATCTCTGCCTCGACACTGAACTCGCCCCGCGCCAGCGCAGCTACGTGGAGAAGATCAGCAAGGCCGCTGACGCGTTGCTGAGGATCATTAACGACATCCTCGATTTCTCCAAGATTGAGGCGGGCAAGCTGACCATGGAGACAGTGGAATTTGGGCTCGACTCGATTCTCGACAACCTCGTCGGCGTGGTAGGGGAACAGGCCCGGAAGAAGGGGCTGGCGTTGATCTTTGACAATGACCCCGCTATCCCGGCCATTCTTGCGGGCGACCCGCTGCGGCTCGGCCAGGTGCTGATCAATCTGACTAATAACGCCATCAAATTCAGCGAAACTGGGCAGATCGTGGTCCGCAGCAAGCGACTCAAGGAAGATGAGACGAGTATCACCCTGCAATTCAGCGTCAGTGACAGCGGCATCGGTCTCAGCGAGGAGCAGCGCAGTGGCCTGTTCCGCTCCTTCTCCCAAGCTGACAGCTCCATCACCCGCAAATATGGCGGCACCGGCTTGGGGTTGGCCATCAGCAAGCGGCTGGTGGAGTTGATGGGGGGCGAAATCGGTGTTGAAAGCAAGCTTGGCGCAGGTAGCACCTTCCATTTCAGCGCTGTCTTTGGCAAGCAGGCCAGCGACTTTGTTACCCAAGAAAGTGGTGCGGCCCTCATCGCCGCCAAGGCGCGGCTCGCGGGTGCGCGGCTGCTGCTGGTGGAGGATAACGAGATCAACCAGGAGGTGGCCGTCGGCATCCTCCAACGTGCAGGTGCTGAGGTGGTTGTCAGTGGCAATGGCCAGGAGGCGCTGACGCGGCTGGCGCAGGACCACAACTTTGCGGCGATTCTGATGGACATGCAGATGCCGGTGATGGATGGGCTGGAGGCGACCCGGCAGATCCGCCGCATCCCGGCGCTGGCGGCCATCCCCATCATCGCCATGACCGCCAATACCATGGGTGGTGACCGTGAACGCTGCCTGGAGGCGGGCATGGTCGATCATGTCGCCAAGCCGATCAATGTCAGCGAATTTTTCACCACCCTCGGCCGCTGGCTCGCCGTAACAGCGCTCGGGCTGCCGCTGCTATCTGCGCCAGCAACACCCCCGCGGCTAGACCTCGATCGATTGAGCGGCTTTGATGTTGAGAGCGCCGTCGATCGCATGGGCGGGAGTGCTGATCTCTACGCTGAAATTGTCTGCCTGTTTATGGTGAGTGAAACCTCGACCATCGCCGCCCTGCGCACGGCGCTGGCCGAGGGGGAAACGGAAACGGTGGCGCTCATCCTCCATTCACTCCGGGGCCTGGCCGACACCATCGGTGCCACTCCGCTAATGCAGCTGACGGCGACGCTTGAGCGGCACTTCGCCACTCATGGTGACCTTAGCGCCGCGCAACTGGAGGCGTTGGATCGGGAGCACGCCACGGTGCTCGAGCTCATCACCAATGCCCGTTATCCCGCCCGGGCTTGATCCTGCCGACGGTCTACTGATTAATCCCACTGAAATTCGATGGCCCAGAGCTGCTGCTGGTGCTTATCGAAGTTGTCCCAGAGCTGGGCGATGCGCTGCTGCAATAGCGGATGCATGACGTCGCCCGCCACCTCCGCCAGAGGTTGCAGGACAAAGGCGTTTTCGGTGATCTCATCACGTGGCACGTTCAATTCGTCGGCGCTGCTCACCACGTCATCATAAAGCAGTAGATCGAGATCGATGGTGCGGGCACTGAAGCGAGGTTCCTGGCGATTGCGGGCGTGGTCATCTTCGATCTGACGCAGCTGTGCCGCCACCTGCTGCAGGTCGTTGCCGGTATCAAATCCGACCACTAGGTTGTAAAAGTTGTCGCCGTCAAACCCGACCGCTTTGCTCTCATAGACACGCGACAGAACCAACTCGCCATAGTGGTGACGCATGGCGGCGATGGCGGAGCGGACGTTGATAGTTGCATCGATATTGCTGCCGACGCTGACGTAGACACGCGCCATCAGCCGCGTGTCCCGCGCTCGATGATGATGCCAACATCACGGGCACCGCGCAGCGCCCCCTGTTTGTTGAGGCGCAGCCGTAGCCACGGCACGTTGAATTCATTCAGCACAATCTCGGCGATGCGCTCGGCTAGCGTTTCTACCAGTTGGTATTCACTATTGCCAACAAAATCGAGCAGTCGTTTGGCCACCGCTTTGTAATTAAGGGTGTCGTCAAGGCTGTCGCTGGCGGCGGCCTTGCGAATGTCGGTGGCCATCTCCAGATCGATGATCACCTTCTGTTTAACGCGGCGTTCCCAGTCGTAGACGCCGATAACGGTGTCGATGCAGAGATCATTAATGTAGATTATGTCCATGGGCTTTTCTTGTTTCCGGTGGGAGAGGGCGGGCATGGCCGGTTAATTTGCCGTATGATTACGCCCCATTCTGAGTCCAATTATTGAAGATCATTATGCTTGATATTGCCCTGGTTGTGTTTGCCTACCTGCTCGGTTCACTCTCGGCCGCCATCATCACCTGCAAACTGATGGGGCTGCCCGATCCACGTTCCGAAGGGTCGCGTAATCCCGGTGCCACCAACGTGCTGCGCATCGGCGGTAAAAAGGCGGCGGCCATTACGCTGCTGGGCGATTCGATCAAGGGCTTGATCCCGGTGCTGGTGGCGCGTTTTGCCGGGGTTGACGATCATGTGCTGGCCGCCGTCGCCATGGCCGCCTTCCTCGGTCACCTCTATCCTCTCTTTTTTGGCTTTCACGGCGGCAAGGGCGTTGCCACGGCGATGGGGGTGCTGCTGGGGATCGCCTGGCCGGTGGCCCTGGCAGCCGCAGCCACTTGGCTGGTGATGACGAAAGTGGTGAAAATTTCTTCACTCTCAGCACTCACCGCCGCCGTGCTGGCGCCGTTCTACATGTGGCTGCTGGAATCGAGCCAAGCCTTTTTCAGCCTGTCTGTCGCGCTGGCAATCCTGCTGGTGTGGCGCCACCGCAGCAACATTCAGCGACTGTTGAGCGGCAACGAAGGGAAAATCAAGGACTAACCTTCTCGACCTGAAGGAGCCCCTCACCCATCATCACGACACGCATGGTCGTTCCCGCCGGGGCATCATCACCGCGCAGCCCCCACACCACGTCATCGATGCGGATGCTGCTGCCGCCATTGATAATCGGACTCGCTAGGGCAAACTCGCGCCCCACGTAACTTTGGCTCTGTATATTGGGTTGCATTTTATCAATCTTTGCCTGCCGCACGTTCTGCCATGAGCGTGTCAGCCAGATCATGACGCTGCTCAGGGCCAGAAAGTAGAACCCCTGAATCTCCAATCCGACGGCGTAGGGAAACAGGTAGCTCAGACTACCCACCATCAGCGCCGCGACGCTTGCGATAAGAAACGTAAAGCGGCCAAAAATGGTCGCTAATGCCAGCAACAGTGTCGCCAAACCAAACCAGAGCCAATATTCAGTCACCCATATTTCAAGCGTTGCCATGCTCCTCCGCACCCATTATCAAAAATAGAATGGAAATTATAACGTTCGCGGTCGCCAAACGGCTAAAGTTGGGCGAAAATAGTGTCATGAAGCTTACTCCAACCACCTCCCCCCGAAATCGCGGCTAATATGCGTACAGCCTGGATCAAGCGGCTGCTACGTTTGAGCGCCCATCTGCCGCTCTGGCTTAACCACTCTATTGGTGCCATCAGTGGTCGCCGGGCGCTAAAGGGTGATCGTACCGAACTGCGCACCGCGCGTACCAATCTGGCGCGCTGTTTTCCAGAGCTCAGCGAGGGCGAACGGCAAGCGCTGTTGCAGCAGACCATGGTCGAGCTGGGCAAAACCTTCAGCGAGATTGGCGTGATCTGGTTTGGTAGCAAGCAGCAGACCGATCGGCTGGTGAGTGAGGTTCATGGTGAGGCGCTGCTGAAGGCGGGACTTGAGCGTGGCAAAGGGGTGATCCTGGCCGCGCCGCATCTTGGCAACTGGGAGCTGATCGGTGCCTATTGTTCGCCGCGCTACCCGATGACCAATCTCTATCGCCCACCGCGTCAGGAGGGGATGGATGAGGTGCTACGCAACTCTCGAGAACGCTTCGGTTCCAAACTGGCCCCCACCAACGCCAAGGGGGTGAGGGTGCTCTATCAAGCGCTCGGCAACAACGAGCTGGTGGGCATTTTGCCGGATCAGGATCCCAGCGAAAACGGCGGTGAGTTTGCCGCCTTCTTCGGCATCCAGGCCAGCACCATGACGCTGTTGTCGCGGCTAGCGCAGAAGAGCGGTGCTACCGTGCTCTGTGTCTGGGCCGAGCGCTTGGCCAATAGCCGTGGCTTCGCCCTGCACTTCAGCCCGGTCGCGGACGATATTTACAGCCGCGATATGCAGACCTCCGTCACCGCACTCAACCAGGCCGTCGAGGCGGCGATACGCCAGATCCCGGCCCAGTACCAGTGGGGCTACAAACGTTTCCGAACCCGGCCAGAGGGCGAGGCCGGATTTTACGATTAGTGGCTGTTAAGAAATAAATTGTTCAAGCTTTCTTTTACAGCCACTTATGCAGAGGTAATGAAATAACCTGTTCATGTTATTTCATTACCGGCGCTTAACGCAGCAAAAAAATAACAGCGAGGACGTGAAAATATGGGTGCTCAGTGGAAAGTAAAACATAAAGAGATCGCCGCCAATACCAGGGGCCGCATCTTCGGCAAGTTGGCAAAAGAGATCATCGTCGCCGCCCGCAATGGCGCTGATCCAAGCATGAATCCACGCCTGCGTATGGCCGTTGAGCAGGCGAAGAAGGCCTCCATGCCCAAGGAGACGCTGGATCGCGCCATCAAAAAAGGCGCCGGTCTACTCGATGCAGGCATCAATTATGAAAAAGTTATCTACGAAGGTTTTGCGCCACATCACGTACCTGTGATCGTTGAATGCCTCACCGACAACGTCAATCGCACCATCTCCAGCATGCGTGTGCTGTTCCGCAAAGGTCAACTCGGCGCTGCGGGTTCTGTGTCGTGGGATTTCGACCACCTCGGCATGATTGAAGCAACTCCCAACACCCCTGACGCCGACCCAGAGGTGGCCGCCATCGAAGTGGGTGCCCAGGATTTGGAGCCGAGTGAAGACGGTGCAACAACCTTCTACACCGATCTCACCGATCTCGACGTCGTCTCCCGCACCTTACCAATACACGGCTTCACCGTGCAGTCAGCACAGCTCGGTTACAAGGCCAAAAACCCAGTCTCCATCGGCGCAGCCGAACGTGCCGAAGTTGAAGCGTTCCTCGACGCCATCGACGCCGACGATGATGTGCAGCATGTGTTTGTGGGGCTGGCTGATTGATTGATCGCTTGCTAAAAAATAACGTGCAAAAAAAGAGGGGGCGCAATGCGCCCCCTCTTTTTGGTTACAAAGACTCAGCTGTTACAGCAGCTCATCAATCGCCTTGCACTGCCAGTCAGGGAAATGTCTTCTGACCAGTGCATTTAAATCCTTTTCAAACGCACTATATTCTCTTTGATTTTGAACAGGGCTTTGCGCAGCAGATTTTCGTTGGATCATGCCCGCGGCCAAGGTGGCATTGGTGTATTTATCAATGATGATAAAACTGCCGGTGCCTTTGATGTTGCTGTATGGGTCAAACGAGATACGCTGGTTCAGGCTTAACTGACACTGGGCGATTTCGTTCAGCTCCAGTTGTTCGGCGGGCATCTTCTCCAGGGTGTTGACGTCTACCTTATGGTCCAGCGTGGTGAATCGGCCGGTGGTCAGGTTGGTGGCACGCTTGATCAGATAATCGGTGCCGATGCGCATGGGGGCCTCGTTCATCCATACCAACATCACCTCCAGGTGATCGGCAACCTCTGGAATGTCAGATGTTTTGACGATCATGTCGCCCCGGCTGATGTCGATCTCATCTTCCAGTGTCAGGGTGATCGCCATGGGCGCAAATGCGGATTCAACAACCATTTTATCCAGTGATGTTGCCGGCTGAATTACCTGCTTTACCTTGGATGTTTTCAGCGATGGCAAGACGGTGATGCTGTCGCCCACATGAATGGTACCCGCCGCGATCGTGCCACAGAAACCTCTGAAATCAAGATTGGGGCGATTAACGTACTGCACTGGGAGCCGAAAGTGCTCCCGATCAGTGTTGTCAGCCAGAGGGATGCTGTTCAGCAGCTGCATCAGTGGCTGACCTGTGAACCATGGCATGTTCTCACTGGCGTTGACGACGTTGTCGCCGCTTAAAGCGGAGACGGGTGTGAAGATTGGGTGAGTAATACCCAACTCTTTTGCAAAAGCGGTGTAGTCCGCTTTGATCAGATTGAAGCGCTCTTCGCTGAACTCCACCAGATCCATTTTATTAATAGCAACAACGATATGTTTGATGCCCAGTAAGCTAGTGATGTAGCTGTGGCGACGAGTTTGAGTCTGCACGCCATAACGGGCGTCGATCAGTATGATCGCTAGGTCAGCGGTTGATGCACCCGTGGCCATGTTACGGGTGTACTGTTCATGGCCAGGGGTGTCGGCGATGATGAATTTGCGCTTGTCGGTGGCGAAATAGCGATAAGCAACATCAATGGTGATGCCCTGCTCGCGTTCAGACTGCAGGCCATCCACCAGTAATGCCAGGTCAATTGTTTCACCCGTGGTGCCGTATTTTTTTGAGTCCTTGTTGATTGCCGCCAACTGATCTTCAAAGATCATTTTGCTGTCATACAACAGACGTCCGATTAAGGTGCTTTTGCCATCGTCTACGCTACCGCAGGTGATGAACCGTAACAGCTCTTTGTTTTCGTGTTGCTTGAGATACGCTTCGATATCTGTTGCAAGGAGATCGCTCTGTTCAACTGCCATTTTCGTGAATTCCCTTAGAAGTACCCTTCGATTTTTTTCTTTTCCATTGACCCGGCTTCATCGTGATCAATTAGACGCCCCTGTCGTTCAGAAACTGTTGTCAGAAGCATCTCTTGAATAATCGCAGGAAGCGTTTCTGCCTCTGAAGAGACGGCACCGGTGAGTGGATAACAGCCTAAGGTTCTGAAACGGACCTTTTCCATCGTAGCGGTTTTGCGCAGCTCTGCAGGCATACGCTCATCGTCGACCATGATCTTGGTTCCTTCATACTCAACCACTGGCCGCAGTTTGGCGAAATAGAGGTCGGGAATGGGGATGCCTTCCATATAAATGTATTGCCAGACATCCAGTTCAGTCCAGTTGGAGATAGGGAAGATACGAATGGACTCGCCCTTTTGATGACGGCCATTGTAGATGTCCCACAATTCTGGGCGCTGATTCTTGGGATCCCAGCGGTGATTTTTGTCGCGGAATGAGTAGATGCGCTCTTTGGCGCGGGACTTCTCTTCGTCGCGGCGTGCGCCACCAAAAACGGCATCGTACTTATAGATGTCCAACATCTGGCGCAAACCTTCGGTCTTCATGATGTCGGTATGCTTGGAGCCGTGTGTGAAGGGTGACATGTTCAGCTCTTCACCCCTGGGATTGATGTGCACGATCAATTCCATGCCCATCTCTTTGGCGCGGCGATTGCGAAACTCAATCATCTCCTTGAACTTCCAGGTGGTATCAATATGAACCAAGGGAAAGGGCGAGGGCGCTGGGTAGAATGCCTTTTGCGCCAGATGCAGCATGACCGAGGAATCCTTACCTACGCTATAAAGCATTGCTGGATTGTCGAATTCAGCAATGACTTCACGCATGATATGGATCGATTCTGCTTCCAGTTTTTTAAGGTGCGTAAGTCTTTGATTTGTAATGTCCATTTTCCGCTCTGTTATAACGTATAGATGTTCAATGGGCTCGATTTTAACCTAATGGTTAAATTACTTTCCAGTACATATTTTGCTCTATATATCTAATCTAGATATATAATAAAATACTTATTAAATGTTTTGTGGTGTGATTTTATTGCCTGTTTTGTCGATGATCGCTTGTGCGAGTCTTCCAGTTGTAGAGTACCCAAAACACTGCGCGGGGCAGGATAATGCTGGGCAATACGATGAGTGACGTATGGCAGTAACGCACGGTGCCGATGGAGACGGTGAAGTATCAGGTCCTGATCACATTCATAATCAGCGCTGGGGCGGGGTTTGGCGCGATAATTATCCTCCAGCTCGGCGCTAAGCGGCTCTTTGATGAGCGGCAGCGCCTACGGCTAGAGCGGTTGCAGTCGACGGATTAGCGTTTGCCCATGGAGCGGCGGGTATTGCGTGGGCCGTTGCCGATTTTGGCACCTTTGTAGATGCTTCTGGGGTCGGGGTGGCTGAGTTGTTGGCGGCTCTTGAGCAGCTTCACGCGCTCCAGCAGGGTAAGTGGCGTCTCTTCAGTGGTGACTTCGGTGCCGTTTTCGTCAGTGGTGCCGGTAGCGGGGGTTGCGTCGTTGGGTTGTTTTTTAGATGTCATGATTGATCCGGGGCTAGCAGTTGAGTGGCGGGGGAGTGCTGATTGGGCGCTATTATAACCTAATCTCGATTAGGGATTGGTAATGCATGGA
>JAYUTP010000261.1:0-4047 GCA_043755075.1 Tenderia sp. (SeqCode) | reverse complement strand
AGAAAACACGCTGTAGCGGCCTTTTTTATTACCGACGTTTTCTAGCAGTTCAGACTGTAAGCTTGTATTAAGCTTGACCCACTATATTCATAAACAGGTAGGCCTAATCACAAAAAAGGTGTCTTAAATGAAACAAGCCAAGTGGAGCTTAACGACACGCTTGTTACACATGGGGCTGGCGTTGACCGTCACGCTGCAACTAGCGATCAGCCTGGTCATGGAGCCACCCGATGCCGAGCATGCCAGCCAACTGGCGCGCACCGCCTTTGAGACCCATAAGATTGTAGGCATGACCGCCCTGCTGATCGTCGCAGCGCACTGGCTATGGAGCCTAACCAATCAGGTAGATGGTGGCGTGGCACGGCTCTTCCCCTTTAGCGGCGCTGCGTTCGCGGAGGTCAAAACCGATATCAGCCAACTGATGAAGGGAGAATTGCCAGAGAGCGGCTCACGCGGCGGCCTACCGGGGCTAATTCACGGACTCGGTTTTTTGGCCGTCACCGGCATGGTGATTACCGGCGGTATCCTCTTCTTTATCTTCCCCGAAACTGGCAAACCGGACGCCACAGTGGAATTCTTTGCTGGAACCCACAAACTCATCGCCCCCCTCATCTGGGTCTACTGGGGCAGCCACATCGCCATGGGATTGATGCACAAAAAGAGGGGGCACAGCACCATGCAAGACATGTTCAACCTCAAACCATAACCCACTGCACATCTGTCATCCCCAATAGTCGGGATGGCAGATAACCTCATCACAATAACCATATTCTTTACGAGTTATTTTTTATCGCTTGCAATGAGCACCGCAGCAACATAAATTTGTCATAACTGTAATATTTTCAAAACAGTCATGACTCATGATGTGTCACTGGCAACACCGGTTAACTACTTGCGTAAGTAAGGAGAAAATCTATGAAAGAGATAGACGAGCTTGATTTCAAAGACAAAGAATACACCCAAAAATTTAACCGTTCAGGCTATGGCAGCAGCATAAAATCCAGCCAGAAACGGATTCGCAAACAAAACAAACTCAGAGAGATTGAACAGCTACTCGAAGAGCGGCGACTGCAAAAAGAGTTACACGACCTTTATCAACTCAGCAACTGAACATCAAAACGGCTGGGCTGATACCAGCATGCTGAATTCGCGCAGTAATAACAACAACGCCACCGCGACCATCACCATGCCGATCATCGCCGCTTTGCGCCCCTCAATCACATACACCGTCAGCGGCATGCGCAAACCACGGGGTGGCAAACGTTGTGACCTCACAATCTGCCACCCCAACCACAAAAACAACATAATCGGCAACGCCCGCGCCACACCAAAAGCAATGCCAGACATATATAGCTTCTTTTGATTCAGCGCCGCAAGCCCTTCAGGCGTCGGCGACAAGGGCATCTGCATCAAAATAAAATCGATCAACGGCTCCAGCCACACCACCACCAACAGATAGAACGCAATAGCAATTAGCCAGCTCTTGGCCAATACCTTGTCACCTTCAATGATCTCTGGTTTTTTATCTTTCATCATGTTTTATCTTTATATCTGTAGGGTAGTTAAGGGCACGTGTTTTGCGCCCCCCAATTGCAATCATAGTCACCAATATTCCGTGTGAGTACAAGAAGCGCGCTCACCCTACTTGGCTAAACCTTAAAAACGTGTACAAGGGTGCGCGATGCGCCTGCGGCCACTGCAATGAATGACTCCAATGCCAACAGCAACATCCTGTAAGATACAATCCCATAATTACGTTCAACGTTAGACTTTATTATTTAAATTTTGTAACGCGTGCGAATAGCATATTGTGGTGGTCAGTTCTACTATGCCACTACAACATGGTTTGTTGGGATTGTGTGCCCCCACGATTCAGCATGAGCGCGTGGGCACACAAAACGTGTTCACTCTTAGCTATTTTCCTAACGATGAGATCTGTTTTTCCATCTCATCAAACTGTTCGGCCACGATGCCCGATGGCGCTTTGCTAAAGCGGCTCACCAGTAATATGGTGAGGGTACAGAGAATGAAACCAGGTACGATCTCATACATCACTGAGCTTAGGCTTTGGCCATTAATGGTCATTGGCGCATTGATCCAAAACAGTACGGTGGTGGTGCCTACCGTCATGCCGCTGATGGCACCTGCCAGTGTCATACGTTTCCAGTAGAGGCTAAGGATAATAACCGGGCCAAATGCTGCACCAAAACCCGCCCAAGCGTTGCTCACAAGAGAGAGAATCGTGCTCTCGCGGTCGTAGGCGAGTGCAATGGCGACCAAGGCGATAATGACCACAGAAATTCGCCCGACGAGTACCAACTCTTTCTGGCTGGCATTACGCCGCAGCAACATATGGTAGAAGTCACCCGCCAGTGAGCTGGAGGTCACCAGTAGCTGAGACGAGATAGTGCTCATAATTGCCGCCAGGATGGCCGCCAGCAGAAAGCCTGCTACCAGTGGGTGAAATAGAATTTGTGAGAGCAGTATGAAAATGGTTTCGGCATCGGCCAGTTGAATCCCGGTTTTCTGCACATAAGCCAGCCCTACCAGACCCGTGGCGAGTGCACCGATCAGCGTGACGATCATCCAGCTCATGCCGATATTACGTGCTGCACTCACATCCTGTAGGGAGCGAATGGCCATGAAACGCACAATGATATGCGGCTGGCCAAAATAGCCTAACCCCCACGCCATCGCAGAGAGAACGCCAAGCAGGGTTGTGCCACTGAACAGGCTCAACATATTGGGATCAATAGTGGTGATGATGCTTTTCACCTCAGTCACGCCACCGACCTCGGTCAGCGCGACCAATGGCACCAGTATCAGCGCCACAAACATAATGCAGCCTTGTACGAAGTCAGTAGTACTCACGGCAAGGAAGCCACCAAACACTGTATAGGCAACCACTACACCAGCCGTCACATACAGTCCACTGTAGTAACTCATGCCAAAGGCGCTCTCAAACAGTTTGCCGCCCGCCACAACACCCGATGAGGTGTACAGAGTGAAAAATAGCACAATCACCACGGCCGAGAGCAGGCGTAGCAGTCGTGTTTTATCATCAAAACGTTTTTCCAGATAATCTGGAATCGTTAGTGCGTCGCGCGCCACTTCGGTATAAACACGCAGGCGTGGTGCGACTACCAGATAGTTGAGAAGTGCGCCGATCAGTAAGCCAATGGCAATCCAGGCACTGCTCATTCCCGAAAGATAGAGTGCACCCGGCAGTCCCATCAACATCCAACCGCTCATATCCGAAGCGCCCGCTGAGAGGGCCGTAACACTAGGGCTGAGATTACGCCCACCGAGCATATAGCCGGATACATCGTTGGCCGTGATGCGGTATGAATAGACGCCAATGCCTAGCATGACAATAAAATAAAGGGCGAGTGTAATGGCGGCACCAAATTCCAAAAGTGTTCTCCTGATTGTATGACGCGGGGGCAGCGTTAATGCCCGCAAGTTAAGTTATTTATAAAATTTCCTCGCGATGAGGAGCGTCTAAGCGCGTAGGGCAGAAGAAAAGCATAATGGCACTCTATAAATCCGCTGAAGCCACGAGAGCCCGCCCCGCCTAGAAGCGTTTACTTTTAGCGCCCTCGCCGCTTGATCGAACTTAACAGAGGTGCTCGTAACGCGTTCTGCCGGGTGTAACAATAACAGGCAAGGCGACTCAGATGTCAGATTTATGCACAGGGATATCTTATTTTTTTAAATCTGATCCACTTGAGTAACATGTTCGTTTTGCAACTCGTATGCATGAACTGTTACACAAAAAAAACAGAGGGTTATCTATGATGGTGGGGCAATTAACGGCTTGCGTTGAGCTACTTTATTACGTTTACCCACGCCGTGGATTTTAAGTGCCGTCTTTGCGATATCAACTCTAAATTTAAGGGCACCTCTAAAAATTACCGACTCCCTGTAAACTATTAGCAAATCAAAATTTCGAGATAAAAAATGCAACCCAGTTTTTTCGACTTGGACAATCGCCATCAAAAGCTAAACGAACGCGACGCCCTGATATGGCTCAGCAAGCTCATCGAC